>CALVJU010000086.1 GCA_944332375.1 uncultured Bacilli bacterium | reverse complement strand
TCTTCACCTAACTTCATGACTGCTCCTTTTCCAAATTGTTTTTCGATATCTAATAAAACTTGATCCAATGTTTTATCATTAGTTGTCTTACTTGTTTTACTTGCCATGTTCTTCCTCCTTGATACTTTCTTATTGACATAACCATTGTAACTGAATTTTCAGTAATTGTCAATACTTTTTACGAACATTTGTTTGTTGAAATTTGTAAGTAATTTTTACCAGAAAAAAAGAAAGATGGAACAAATTCAATCTTTCTACTTTGTTACATCTTCTAAAAATAATTGTTTATTCATATAGTAATATTGTACTCCACTAATAATAGATAGAACACAAGCTACAATCAGTAAGAAATCAGATACTTTTAAATTCCATAATTCAAATGGTAAATTATAGAATAATGTTAAAACAATCCCTATCATCAAACATGCTGTTTTTATTTTACCACTCTTAATTGCTGCAACAACATGTCCCTTACTTCCCGCAACCATCTTAATAGAATTCACAATACTATCTCTTACAATGATTACAACAGTAATTAACGGATGAATAAATCCTTGTGCACAAAGAATAATCAATACAGAATTTACTAAGATTTTATCTGCAATCGCATCGATCATCTTACCAAAATCTGTCACTAAATGATATTTACGTGCGATATATCCATCTAAGAAATCAGTTAAACTTGCTAGGATAAATAAAACACCAGCAATCAAATAACGTACATCTACTACAATCGTTTCATTGATAAATAATTTATAGATCTCAATTCCCATCGCATCAAATGGTAATAATAATACAGCAATGATAACAAAAGACATAAAAATTCTTAACATAGTTAATTTATTTGGTAAATTCATGAAAGCACAACCTCCTCATCGTTTACATACACAATATGTTCTTCTTCAAAATCATCATTTTGAACGTTTGAAAAAATAAAATATACAATCATTAAAATGACAAAAGCGATCACGATGTAAATGACAAGTGGTGGGACCCATAAAGAACGTTTTCTTTCCAACGTATAAGGCGAAGATATTTTTTTCTTTTCTTTTTCTTTACGATCTTTTTTCTTTGCTTTCTTAATATCTTCCATGGAGAGTTTAGAAGTATAGTCAAATAAATACTCATTAAATTCATCCACCATATCTTCATAATCTAATCCTAAATATTTTGAATAATCACGGATAAAATATTTCAGATAGAAAATATCTTGAAAAGCATCCATATTTCCAGATTCAATACTTTCAATCTGGGTTGGTCGCATTTTTAAATCTTCAGCCGCTTCTTCAATGGAAATTCCAATACTTTCTCTTGTCTCTTTTAATCTTTCTCCTATTTCCTTCAAGTTTATCACTCCAATAAGTAAGCGTAAAAAAAATAATATTTTATAAGCCATGTTCTGTACCTATTTCTAGGTGGCAAACATTTATCTATCAATTTCTTGATCCCGAGTGAGATTCATTTCTCTCAAACTTCAGGCTCCCCTACCAAAATTTGGGTTTCTCGCTTGCGGGGTTTACCACGTTCCACTCCCTTTATTTCTAAAGGGCATCGTCACTTTGGCACTTTTACACTTCCTCGAATCTTATACAAAAGTACTTAGATTCTTAAAGAGCCGTGAGAAAATATTCTCCTGTAGGTTATTTTTTCCCTACACACAAACACTACAATCATCTCAGATTGTGCGAGCATGGACTTTCCTCTATATTACAAGAATATAGCGTTTGCCAAAATATTATTCTTTTCCGTAAATAATTTTTTCTAGGTTTGACAATCTTCTTAATACATCTGCATTCGATACATTAGAAGACTCTCCCCCTGTTTCACTTAATACATCTAGTTTTGTACGAAGACTTCTATTCTCTTGTTTTAAACGTGTATTCTCATCCATAATTTCTTTTTGTGTTTTTTTCATATCTGCAATCACTGCATCATATTCCTCATAATCGTGAATAATAATATCCAAAAACTTATCTACCTCTTGTGGACGATAACCACGTGTATCAATCTTAAAGTCTTTTTCTAAGATGTCTTTCGTTGTCAATAAAATTCTATCGTTCATAAACTCCACCTCTTTATTCGACATATTCATTTTATCAATAAGTCACAAGTTTGTCAATGTAACCCATTGGTTCCATTACCCGAATATGTCTTTTTCCTTTCCTAATTTTCTGATACTTTCTTCCTCCATATCATCTAACATATGGGCACATTGTTTGATACTATAATCTTCAAAAAATAAATAATAAATGGGAAGGCATACTGTTTCTTTTCCTCTTTGAATTAACATCATGTATAAAATTAAGAATACCACTTCTACTTTTGTACCATATTGATTCCCTATTTTCTCAACAAACAAGATATCTTCTTTACGAATCTTCTTTTTTGTTCGATCAACAATTTTTAAAAAGTTATCATAAATCTCATTCGCATCATATACTTCTGTCAATTCCTTTAGAATGGTATAACAATCTTCTAATTGAACTTCTTGTTTTTCCAACTGATTATTGACATAATTAATACAAGGCCTTTCAAAAGCATCTGTTCCATATTCTAAACTTCCTAAACCATCTTTTAATTCAATACTTGTAATCATGGAATCCCTCCACTATCATTTTATCACAAAATATGAAAAAAACTACTTATCTGTGATAAAATAAGTAGCTCTCTTTACATCATTGACATCTTCTAACATTTGATCATAATAAATTAACACCACTTCACGCTCTGTCATGATACTCACCTCTATTAGTAGAATATCACTTTCCCATTTTGTTTTGGACTGTTTCGACAAAACTAGAAGATAATTTTACTCATCCTCATCCATACTGAGAATCGATAAGAAGGCTTCTTGTGGAACTTCAACACTTCCCACCATTTTCATTCGTTTCTTTCCTTCTTTTTGTTTTTCTAACAATTTACGTTTACGAGTAATATCTCCTCCATAACATTTCGCAAGTACATTTTTACGAACTGCTTTAATATTACTACGCGCAATTGCTTTTGATCCAATCACCGCTTGAATTGGTACTTCAAATTGTTGTCTAGGAATTAATTTTCTCAAGTTTTCAACAATTGCTTTTCCACGCTTATAAGCAAAGTCGCGATGGACAATCATACTCAATGCATCTACCATTTCTCCATTTAATAAAATATCCATCTTTACTAAGTCACTACTCTTATAACCAATCAGTTCATAATCGAATGAGGCATACCCTTTGGTACTTGATTTTAATTTATCAAAGAAATCATAAACAATTTCTGATAGTGGAATCTCATAATGAATATTGACTCTTGTCGGATCAATATATTCCATAGAAACATAATTTCCACGTTTATTTTGACAAAGTTCCATAACCGCACCAATATACTGACTAGGAACAAAGATATTCGTACGAATATATGGCTCTTTAATATCTTTAATTTTTACACGATCTGGCATCTTAGAAGGACTATCTAACATTTCATGCGTATGATCTGTTAATTCTACATCATAAATTACGGAAGGACTTGTTGCGATCAATTCAATATGAAATTCTCGTTCAATTCTCTCTTCAATAATATCCATGTGTAATAGTCCTAAAAAGCCACAACGGAAACCAAATCCTAATGCTTTACTAGTCTCTGGTGAAAACTCTAAAGAAGCATCATTTAACTTGAGTTTTTCTAGTGCTTCTCTTAAACTATCATACTTACTAGATTCAATTGGGTAAAGTCCACAGAACACCATTGGTTTCATCGGTTTATAACCGATAACTTCTCCTTCACAAGGATTATTTTTTAATGTAATGGTATCTCCTACTTTGATATCTTGAATTTCTTTTATACTTGCAGTTAAGAAGCCAACTTCTCCGGCAGTTAGCGTTTCTACATTTTTCTTATGTGGTGTAGAGACTCCTAATTCTACAACAGGATAACTACGATTTGCCTGTTTCATGTAGATCTCATCTCCAACATGAACAGAACCATCTATAATACGAATCAAAGCAACAACACCTAAATAAGCATCATAATAACTATCAAAGACAAGTGCTTTTAATGGCTTGTTCAAATCTCCCTTAGGAGCAGGAACTCTTTTGATCACTGCCTCTACCAACTCTTGAATTCCCGTACCATTTTTCGCACTCGTAAGAATGATTTCCTCTTCTTCAAACCCAAGGGTATCCATCAATTCTTTTTTTACTTTCTCTGGATCAGCATTTGGTAAATCAATTTTATTAATAACTGGAATAATGGTTAAATTACTATCTAATGCAAGATAGAGATTAGCAAGGGTTTGTGCTTCAATTCCCTGAGCAGCATCTACTACTAAAATGGCTCCCTCACAAGCCGCCAAACTACGACTCACTTCATAAGAGAAGTCGACATGGCCTGGCGTATCAATCAAATGAAGTTGATATGTCTCTCCATCTAATTGATATTCTAATTCTACCGCATTTAATTTAATCGTAATTCCACGTTCACGTTCAATATCCATATTATCTAATAACTGATCTTTCGCTTCCCTCTTTGTAATTGCTCCAGTAAGTTCTAAAATACGGTCAGCAATGGTACTTTTCCCATGATCAATATGCGCAATAATAGAAAAATTTCGAATATTCTCTTGCTTCATCTCATCACCTTTTTCTTCTTTTTTTGACTGCCAATATCATATCATAAAATACTAGAAAAGAGCAATCATTCTCTTGGCAAAAGAAAAAGAGGAATCTTTTCATTTCCTCTTGTGGGTTGTAACCCCAGGCATCTTTCGCATGTTCTCAACAAAGGAAGCTCTGTAAATCTCATCTTTTTGAAATGATTCACTAGGAAGCGTTTTCGCATCTATCCCCATTGCTTGATAATCCAATACAACCATCTTTCCATTTCTCTTCTGTTCTACTTCCCATACGTGATAAAACTGATCTTGCAAAAGAAATGCTTCACTCTTGATCATCTGCAAGGATCCCCCTTGTTTTTGAGGAAAGACAAAGATCCACTCTTTTGCCATACGTGATGAATAATCTACAAAGAAGAACTTCAAATCTTCTTGTTTTGACAACACAATCTTACTATGTCTTCCCCTTAATACGATACCCTCTTCTTCTCTTCTACTTGTATAAGTCTCTTCCAAGTCTAAATCGAGTAAAAAAGAAACGTAACAACGACGAAATAATTGATTTTCTCTCGCCCTTGGATCAAGAAGCGCAAAAGAAACTTCCAACACATTCTGTTTCATGCCTTCTTCATCAATTCCCTTACCTGTGTTTGAATATGTTCTAAAATCCCTTCACGAATCGAAAACTGATCTAATAAGCGCAATTCCTCATTCACATCTTTTCCCGTTAACAAACAAGCATCACTCATCAAAAACGCCAATGTCGTTCCATTAATCACTTCTACCCTCTCACGAAACAACTGATTCTCTAAAATCAATGCGGCATAATAACGTTCTTTCTCATCCTCTGTCAACATATCTGTATCTTCCCTTGGAAGAACAATATTCAAATCTTTCTTTCTAAAATCATCCAAAACCAAACGAAGTCCCTCTAAATAAGAACATCCAA
>CALVJU010000085.1 GCA_944332375.1 uncultured Bacilli bacterium | reverse complement strand
ATTTTATCTGTTTCTACTTATCATGAGAAAGAAAAAGTATATATTAGTACTCCAAGTATTATTTATCGTAGAGGAGTAAAAAAACAAGTATTATTTCCAATGACAGAAGAAGAAAAAGAACAATTTCAACATTCTATGAAAGTAATTAGAGCGTCTATATTATCTGTAGAACATGAGAGTTTTAACGCTTAAAGAACCTTTTGCTTCTCTTGTTGCTAATCGTATTAAGAAAATAGAAACGAGAAGTTGGAAAACAAATTATCGTGGAGAGATTTATATTCATGCTGGTCTTGCTAAAGTAAACAACAAAGATAAACGTATTCAGCATTTGCTGACATATTTATCCGATCCAAATCCTAAGTACGGTGAAATCATTGCCAAAGCAAATTTAGTAGATTGTATCTTTATGGATGAAGCATTTTTAGAACAAATAAAAGATAATCCAGTAGAATTGGAATGTGGACATTATGAATATGGACGATATGCATGGATATTAGAAGATGTTGAATTGTTAAAAAAACCAATTCCAGCCAAAGGACAACTTGGTATTTGGTACTATCAAAAAAAGTGATTTGTATGATCACTTTTCTTTTGGAATAAATGTTAAAGCAACACTATTGATACAGTATTGTCTTTTCCCATCTTTTTTAAGAACATATCCTAAATGATTATGACTACTACTAGAATATACTTCTTTTCTGATCTTAAAATTTCTTAGATCAAATCTAACTTGAATGACATCTTCTTGAATTGGTTTTGAAAAACAAGGATATCCAGAATCAGAGTATATCTTATCTTCAGAAGAGAAAAGAGGAACTTTGGTATCAATATCTACATATACTCCCTCTCTTTTCTCACAGTACATAGAACTATAAAAGGGTGGTTCACTTCCTCTTTCTTTTGTGACATAAAAAGAAAGAGGTTTTTCTTTTAATTGATTTTCTGCTTCCACCATCATACAAAGTCTTTTTTCTAATTGACAGGGAGCAGTAGGATGTTTTTTTAAATAATCTTGGTGATAACTTTCTGCTTTTGTATAATTTTGAATCGGTAGACATTCTATTTTTATTTTTTTATGATACTGTGTTTGAAGACGTTTGAGAGAATATGTAATCATTTTCTCATCTTCTGGGTCTTGATAATAAATTCCTAAACGATATTGGCCCTTCTTCTGTTTTGTAGGTTGAATCAGTTCATAGAAAAAATCAAGTAGTCGTAATAAAGAAATTTGATAAGTATGAAACGTGACTTTGACGACTTCTACATATTCTTTACTTTGACAAACCTCTTCATAAGTAGGAGTATGATTTCCAAAAGCATATCCCACTTCTGTTTTTATCACTCCCTGAATACGATCAAAATAATCTTGTACACCCCAAAAACAACCACCACCAAAATAGAGTTCTTTCATACAGTTCACCATTTTTAATATGGAATTATTTTCCTGAATCATTCGTATATGGAATGATTTTTTGATATTCTTGGACAAGTTCTTCTAAAACTCCTTTTTTACAATAAGCAGGAGAAGTAGAAGGTAGAGAAATTGCTTTGATTTTTGTCTTTGGATAAATATAATTTTGATAGAGGTGATATGCTTTTTGTCCGGTTGTAAAAATAGCTTGAATCTGACTCTTTTCTAAAATAGGTTGTAAATCATTGGGAATCACATCTTGAATTGATTGATCACTAGAACCTTGTATCTCACAACTTTGTATCACATCAAATAGAGCAATGTAATGTTTTTTTAAAAAAGCTTGTTTTTTTGTAATATCATCTTCGATCTCTTCTTGATAAATAAGACTGAGTACTTTCCAAAAACGATTCTTTGGATGAGCATAGTAAAATCCTACTTCCCTTGATTTTACAGCGGGCATACTTCCTAAAATAAGTACTTTGGAGTGTCGATCATAAAATGGTTGTAATGTGTGTTGTACGTTCATAAAATCACCATACTTAGTATAGAATAAATGTCACAAAATGACAAATGTTTGATACAATAAGAGAGAAGGGGATGATATATATGTTATTTCAGAAAAAGAAAGAAGTTCAAATGAAGATAGAAGGGATGCACTGTGATGCTTGTAAAAATAGGATCATGAATGTATTGAAAAGGAATTCTCATGTTATGAAATGTGATATTTCTTTAGAGGACAAGCAAGCAACTTTACTTGTCGATGAAAAAGTGGACTTAGAAAATTTAAAAAAGAATATAGAAGCATTAGATTTTCAAGTGATAGAAATTAAGGAGAAGTAAAGCATGGAAAAGACAAACGTTATGCGTATTTTAGAACAACATCACATTCCTTATCAAAGTTATTGTTATAAAGATACAGGTGCGATTGGTGGTATTGAAGTAGCACAAGTATTAAAAGAAAATCCAGATCAAGTACTAAAAACATTAGTAACCATTTCCAAAGAAAAGAAAATCTATGTGTTTATGATTCCTGTCGCAAAAGAATTAGACTTAAAAAAAGCTGCAAAGTCTGTCTCAGAAAAGTCATTAGAAATGTTAAAACAAAAAGAGTTACTCGCCACAACAGGATATGTACATGGTGGATGCTCTCCAATTGGTATGAGAAAAGAGTTTCCAGTAGTTGTAGATCAAAAAGCAGAACAGTTTGATACGATTCTTTTTAGTGCTGGGAAAATTGGATATCAAGTAGAAATGAATCTCTATGAATTTTTAGCGTTTAGAAAAGCAACACTGGCCGAAGTGACAAAAGGATAGTGTGAAAAGTTTTATGGAAAACTAGGCACATTAGAAGAAAAAATATTAAGATGAAAATCTTGATATAAATCTATCAAAAAAAGATAGAAAAATGATCTTTGACAATAGAATTAATAAAATAA
>CALVJU010000084.1 GCA_944332375.1 uncultured Bacilli bacterium | reverse complement strand
GAAAAGAAGTGTCTTCTTTGCTTGTGCAATCAACAGTTCATTCTTACAGAAGAGGAAGTCTTGTTGTTGGGAGTAAGACAAATCACGATATTTTAACTGTTGTCCTTCTCCAGTTGGAACTAATTTTTCTTGAAATAGCCTTTGTATGGCTTGTTGATATTTTAAAGTATCTATATTTATTTTCTCAATTTCTTGTCGAATGATCTCTTCAAATGTCATGTTTTCTCCTCCTATTGTCTTTATTATAACAGATATTGAAACAATTCATGCAGCAAATTTTATTTTTTGTGGTATAATACGAGCAAATCTTAAGGAGGAGGAGAAAATGTCGAATCGTTATACATGGCTTCATCCATCAGAAGAAACACTGCCATTTTCTTTCAAGGAGTTTTATTCTGGTAAAGTTTACTATGTTTGGGATGAAGTTCACCAGACTACTTATTCATTAAAAAATATTGATTATCAAGGAGTATCTATTTTTGATATGGATGAAACTTTATGGAATGAAGAATTTCTTGTTTGGGCCTGCCTTACAGCTCCAGAATTTACAATGTTGATTCCCGATGAATTGTTGACTCCTACATTAGTAGATATCTGCATCAAAAACACCCCATATCCTGATTGGATTCAAGGAAGAGAACATTTAACCCATACGCATTATCTTCAGTTTTTAGAAAGATTTCCAGAAGCAATTACTTATCTTTCCCCTGACTGTATCAAAGAACTGTTTTTAAAGTCCATTCAACCCCAGCAAAGAACATCAGAAACTGTACCAGCGAACGAATTATTTTTAGAAAAAGAACAGATCTATTCTTATTTATTAGATAGTCAAGTAGGCCTTTTCTCTTTACCATCTTTAAATCTTTTACGCCAGTTACAAATGCAAACAATCGGTGACTTATTTCTAAAAATGGAAGATCAAGATTTTGTACGATCGATTGTCGATGACCCTCATTATCTTGGTATTCTTCGGGGCTATGATTTATTAAAATGTCAGTACTTTGATGAAGACCCAAAGATCAGTGAAGTCAATCGAACCCCTATTGAAGCAATTTGTTATGCATTTGGGTTCCCCACTAGAATATCATATGCGATTCGTAGAAGTAAAAAGTTCAAAGATGGAAATGAGTTCTTTGCCATGTTACGTTCTCCACGCCCTGGACAAATTTTATCAGGAATCCCAGCACTAGGACCAAAAGCAATCCAAGAAATTTTAACAAAAGGAAAGATTGTAACAGATTATCATGATCGTCATCCAGAACGTCAAATCGTTGATTCGGAAGCAGTGCTTGAGAGAAGACTAGAAGAATTATCACGTGAAAACCAACAATTAAAATTTCAATTAGCACGTCTACAACATAGACAATATAGAAGATAACAGGACAAATTTCTGTTATTTTTTTGTTCTTTGTTGTTTATTTTTTTATTTCATGGTAGAATAAAATTGTATTCATAAAGTAGGTGATTCGATGAAAGAAGAAACTAAAGTTTACCATGTCAATGAGATTCAAGAGGGACTCATTGGTGATTGTTTAACAAAGGTCATTGCTATTTTAGAAGAGCGTGGCTATGATGCGATGACACAACTCGTAGGGTATTTGATGAGTGGAGACCCTGGTTATATTACCAGCCATAAAGAAGCGCGTAACATGATTATGCGTTATGATCGTAGTAAAATCTTAGAGTTTTTAATTCATCATTATATGGAACACAAGTGAGAATTCTAGGATTAGACTTAGGTACAAGAACTTTAGGACTTTCCCTTTCTGATGAGACAAAAACGATCGCAACACCCCTTTATACCATTCGCTATGAAGAGGAAAACTATCAACAATTACTCGATCAACTAAAAGAAGTATTAAATGAATTTTCAATTGAGAGCTTTGTCTTAGGCTTACCGAAAAATATGGATAATAGTATTGGAGAACATGCGACAATGTCGATCGAATTCAAAGAGTTGTTAGAAAAAACATTTCATCTTCCTGTTTATTTACAAGATGAAAGACTCACGACAAAAGAAGCGACAAATTACATGTTAGAATTTGATATTTCTAGAAAGAAAAGAAAGAAAAAGATAGATAGTTTAGCTGCCAATATTATATTACAAACTTATTTAGATAAAAGGAGGAACCAGTAATGGAAGAAGAAAGAATGACTTTTACGTTAAAAGATCAAGATGGAAAAGATGTAGAGTGTGATGTACTTTTCACTTTTGAAAGTGAAGAGACAAAGAAAAATTATATGGTGTATACAGATAATACGCAAGACAAAGATGGAAATACAAGAGTATATGCAGCTATTTATACACCAAATGCGAAAACAACCGTATTAGAACCAATTGAAACAGAGAAAGAGTGGAAAATTATTCAAACAATTATTGATGAATTACAATCAGAAATCGAAGAAGAAGGAAACGAGCCAGCGTAAGCTCGTTTTTGGTGTACATGAAAAAGAGAAGAAGATTAAAGAAAAAACCAGTGATTATCTTAGTTGTTTGTATTATTCTCATCATTGGACTCATTTGGTTTATGACATTGTTTGGTGCGGTTTCAAACAGTTCTCATCCTGTATCTTTTACTGTAGAAGAGGGAGAAACTTATTATTCCATTGCCCCAAAATTAAAAGAAGCAGGCTTAATTCGCTCTGAGTTTGCTTATAAACTATACATTCGTTTACAGAGCTTAAACCCTTTAAAAGAAGGAAACTATAACTTAAATCAAAACATGGACTTAAGAACACTGATTCATAGTCTTTCAGGGGATGAAACATTTTTTACAGATGAGATCTCTATTACTTTCCCAGAAGGAAGAAATGTAAGGCAAATCGCATCCATTATTGCAGAGAATACCAATCATACCGAAGAAGAGGTCTACACTTTATTACAAGATGAAACTTATTTAAATGAATTAATAGAAACTTATTGGTTTATTACGGATGAAGTAAAAAATCCAGATATTTATTATTCTTTAGAAGGATATTTACTTCCAGATACCTATCGTTTTACGAGTGCTGATGTTGACTTAAAAGAGTTATTTAAAAAGATGTTCGATGAAACAGAGACGAGGTTAGAGGACTATCGTAGCTCCATTGAAGCAAGTGGCTATACCTATCATCAAATCCTAACCATTGCTTCTATGGCCGAATTAGAAGCAAGTACAACATCTGATCGTGAAATGGTAGCTCGTGTCTTTTATAATCGTCTAGAAAGTAATATGGCACTAGGAAGTGATGTTACAACCTATTATGGTGCACAAGTAGATATGGGTAGTAGAGACTTATATGTCTCTGAAATCAACGAAGAAAATGCCTATAACACCAGAGTTGCTTCTAGTGCTGGTCATTTACCAGTAGGACCAATTTGTAATCCGGGAATCGATACGATCTTAGTTTCCATTCAACCTGCTCAAAACGATTATTACTATTTTGTCGCAGATAAAAATAAAAAAGTATATTTTAATGAGACCAGTAGTGGTCATAACCAGACCATCGCTGATCTTAAAGAACAAGGATTGTGGTTAACATGGGAATAAAAGAAATCGAACATTACGCAAAAGAACATCACGTTCCTATCATGGAACAAGAAGGAATCCAATTTCTTACAAAATATATTCAAGAACATGAAGAGATTTGTCAGGTCTTAGAGATTGGAAGTGCGATTGGCTATTCTGCGATACGAATGGCACAGATCAGAAAAACAATCCATGTAACAACAATCGAACGTGATCTAGAACGTTATCAAAAAGCCGTTGAAAATATTCAAAAAATGCATTTCGAAGAGCAAATTACCATCCATTATGGGGATGCTTTTGATTTTACTCCTGATCAAACTTATGACTTGATTTTCATTGATGCAGCCAAAAGTCAATATATCAAATTCTTTGAGCAATTTACCCCATTTTTAAAACCAGGGGGAACTGTGATATCGGATAATTTATATTTTCACGGTTATACCAAACAAAAAGAGAGAATAGAAAGTAAAAACTTACGCCAATTAGTGCAGAAGATTAGAAACTACATCACATATTTAGAACAAAAAGAAGGCTTTACAACAACAATTTATGAGATTGGCGATGGCATCGGAGTCACTCGAAAAGAGTGATTTTTCTTGACAGTAAAGAAAAAAATAAGCTATAATACCTTTTGCCTATGAAAGAAGGATGAATATGAAGGGAAATACTAAAAAATGGATTACCCATGGAGTTTTACCAATCACTTGTATTCTTGTTACAACCAATGTATTACTAGGAGAACTCGTATGGAAACAACCAGAGTCAGATTTAGCTTATGGAGAACTAGACGAAGACTCTCCATTCTATTCTTCTGGGATCTCACAAGACTTAATTTTATCTAGTAGTGATTTACAAGTAAAAGAAATTCCCTATGAAAAAGCCAAACAAACTTTTTTAAATCAGATGAATTCCTCTCATGTTTATCAATTAAATATCGATACTTTACAACATGCATTATTACAATTTCAACATCAAGAACACATTCATCAGGAATTATTGACAGATCAGACCATTCATTGGGACTCTGTAGAACAAATGATTCTGAATAATTCCAAAGAAATGCAGAAGAAAGTAGGATACGTTTCTTTTACAGAAGAAGAAATTCATATCTTTGTCTGTCAATTTCGTGAAATATTAGAACGAATCTATCGTATCATTCCTAATTTAGATCTCTCTAAAATTGTCTGTACTTTGGGAAGCAGTGCAGTCGTATATTCTAGTAACATGGAATCAGAACCTGTTTGTGAACGTATTTATGAAGACCAAATGCATCTTTTCTGTTATTCTGATATATCAGGAAAAAACTTCTTACCATTTCATGAACAACTAGAAAAAGATACAGATATGATGATTTTAAAAACAATTATGTGTGCTTGCCCAGAAGTAGTCAATCAAAACTTTCCAATGAATGATTCCTCAGCGGTTGCGATTACAGATATGTATTCTTCTTCCTTTTTAGGAGATGCATATACCGATTTACTATCTTCTTATTTTTCAGATCAAGATTCTTTGTGGAATACGAAAAAAGTATTTTTATACCACAATTTACAATTATCTCTACTTTTACAACCACAATTTCAGTTGGACGCGATTGATAAAGCATTGATGTTACAAAACCCCATCGCATTACTACAACAATTTCCTGTTTTAAATGGAACAGAGGAAGCAGAAAAGACTTGGTTTTTGTCACAATATACTATGTTAGATTGTTATCAAAGCGAATTTCGTAATATCGAATCTTTACTACAAAACGGACTATTACGAGAAAATGATTTATTACAATTAGAAGATCAGCGCAATTTTGCCGACGAACAATTGACGAGAAACTTCTTATGGTCACTCATGAACAGTACAACAAGTCGTCAATTGACTATCAAGGATCAAGCATACTTGATGAAATTATTCCAAGAAAGAATGTATGTTTGGAATTCTTCTATGCGTCTTGTCGATCAATTAAAGCCTTATTTTCTTTTAGAAGAAGAGGAAGAATGGTTAAAAGAATACTTACAAACTTATCAGTATCAGAAACAAATGAAAGAAATTTACGAAGAATATCTTGATACTTATTACGATCAAGAAACATTCCAACAAATTTACCAAACTATTGATCTTGAACACATGGAATTATCAGATGCTTTCACACCACAAGAAAAGAATTTCATGCAAGAATTAGTCGATGAATTAGCTTATCAACGCAGTACAATCCTTTCTAATCAAGTACAAAATATAAAGGCACAAAAGGTTGCAAGTTTACAATAAGGCTTTATTTTTTAAGCCTTTTTTGACAAATCGCAAAAAATGTGGTATCCTATTGAACGTTTTGGAAAGGGGAAGATAACATGAGTAGGAAGAAATATGTTTTAACAGCTTTAGCCATGTTACTATGTGGTGGCTCTGTTTCACTTCAACAAGAAGTAGGACAAGAGCAAGTAAAACAGGAGGAACAGACAAAAGATCTTACGAAAGAAGTTCCACAAGCATTTGAACAAGCTTGTGAAATGTTACTGAATTTTGTTACAAGTCCTAATTTTATTACAGATACTTGCCTAGGTCGCATCGCACAGGAACTAGATATGGATCTAGAAACAGTACGTTTTCAAATGATTGCTCATTCTGAAAGACTATTAAATGCACAAGAAATGGATAAAGAGTTCGTTTCTATTTTAATGTCTGAAAAAACAAAAGAGATGGGACAACCAGAAGTACTAGGAACAAACTGGAGTATGGAAGAATGTCAAGAGTATATGAATACAGAAGATGGACGATTACAACTTCAAATTTGTAGAGAGTATGGTATGGATCCATATTTATTATTCGCACTAGAAAAAACAGAATCTGGTTTAAATCATGAAGATTTTGTCGGTACCAAAGATCCATTCGGAAATACGTTATATGCGATTGGAATTACACAACAAGAAAAAACAAACTTTTATACCAAAACAGCTTCTAAAGAAGAAAAAAAATCAAAACCAGATCGTAAAGGATATAATTATGTAACAAAACAGACAGATGCGATTCCACGATTAGTTGATTTATTAAGTGATTTTGAAATCAATTCCCGTCTTGGTGTAATGGAATTAACTAATGCATTAAAATCATCTGATTTAACTGTCGATTATGCATTAGATATTTATAACAAAGGAAAAGTCGGTGCAGATCGATTTAGAGATCATGGTATCGTTTCTGGAAATCCAAACTATGTCAATGATGTATACGAAAATCTTGTTGTTCCATATCTTATTTTTCAAACTGGTGATGAGCAATTAACAGCAATGGTAGTTGCTAATTCCGAAAAATATCAAGTTACAAAATTGTCTAGTACAGAACAAGATGCAATACGTGCGACATTGCAAACGATTCAAGAATTATTGAATCAATCAATTCAAAATGATTTAGAGGAAGGAATATCAAGAAAACAATTTATTCTAAAGTAGTAAAGGGTTTTCTTTTTTTCTATTTTAGAGGGGGTTGCAAAACATTTGTTCGTATGATATAATGCGATTGTTTAAAAGAGGTGTGTTATGAAAAAGTTAGTCATTCCTAAGAAAAAAGAGTATGTTTTAGATGAGATAAACCAAGGCGCAGATGCTTTTTTGTTTGGTATAAAAGACCTTGCTGTTCACTTTGAACATACTTATTCTATACAAGAATTAAAAGAAACGATTCATGATATCAAAAAGCAGGGGAAAGAAGTTTATCTTTCATTGAATCGAAACTATGATCATCATGATTTAAAAAAGGTAGAAGCTTGTTTACAGGAAATAGAAAACTTATCTGTCGATGGTGTCTTTTTCTATGATTTAGCCATTCTACAACTTGTTCAAGAAAGGGGATTTTCTATTTCTCTTATCTGGAATCAAGAACACATGACAACGAATTCTTTTAGTGCGAGATTTTATGAAAAAGAAGGGGTAAAAGGAATTTCACTTTCTACCAATTTAACCCTTCAAGAAATTGAGACAATCCAAAAAGAAACACAGTTATCTTGTTTTGTTCCAGTTTTTGGATATTATCCAATGTTTGAAAGTAAAAGACATCTTGTTCAGAATTATTTAGAGACCTTCTCATTAGATACTCATTATGGTACTTATCGCATAGAAAAGGAGAAGAAAACATATCCAATTGTCGATCATACATATGGAACAACGGTTTATACTTCTGTCCCATTACATGCCATCAAAGAGACAAAACAATTTCAAGAAATGGGAATTTCTTACGTGATTTTATCGGAGCAATTATTGGATCATGACCTTTTCCTCTCTGTGTTAAATAGTTATACTCATTATTTGATCACGGGTGATGAAAAAGAAAAAGAGAAAGTAGATCAATTACTTGGTGGCAACTATGATTTAGGCTTTTTATATAAAGAAACGATATATAGGGTGAAGAAAAATGGATAGAGTAGAATTATTAGCGCCTGCAGGTTCTTTAGAGAGCTTGAAATGGGCCATTTTATATGGTGCAGATGCCGTTTATGTCGGTGGTCCTAGTTTTGGATTACGTGCAAACGCATTGAATTTCTCATTAGAAGAATTAGAAGAAGGAATTCAGTTTGCCCATCAGAAAAACAAGAAAGTATATGTGACTGTAAATATTGTCATGCATGAAAAAGAAACCAAAGAATTAGAAACTTATTTAAAAGCCTTAGAACAAGTCAAAGCAGATGCGATCATTGTTAGTGATCCTGCCATTATTGCTTTTGCTAAAAAACATACTTCACTAGAACTCCATGTCTCAACCCAACAATCAACATTGAATTATTTGGGAGCAAGTTTCTTAAAAAAGATTGGTGCGAGTCGTATTGTATTAGCCCGTGAAGCCACAAAAGAAGACATCAGTGATATTATGAAACACGTTCCAATTGAAATAGAAACATTTATCCATGGAGCAATGTGTGCTTCATTCAGTGGAAGATGTGTTCTTTCTAATTACTTTACCGAACGAGATTCCAATCGTGGAGGATGTAGTCAAATCTGTCGTTGGGATTTTGACTTATTGGAAGATGGAGAAAAAATCGAAGGGAAAAAACCATTCACATTTTGTACCAAAGATTTATCCATGATTGAAAAAATACCGGAAATGATTGAACTGGGAATCTCTTCTTTCAAGATCGAAGGAAGAATGCGTTCTATTTACTATATCGCAACCGTAGTTAGTGCGTATCGTAAAGTGATTGATGCTTATTATGAAAAGCGTTTAACCAAAGAATTAATCCAACAAGAGAAGAAGGTATTAGACCGTGTTGCAAATAGAGAAAGCACAGTTCAATTCTTTGATGGATATTATGGAAAAGACTGTCAATATTATAATGGTAGGTTTGAATTATCTAATCAGGATTTCTTAGGAATTGTTTTAGAATATGACGAAAAGAAAAACTTGGCAAAAATCGAACAGAGAAACTATTTTAAAGTAGGGGATCTTGTAGAGTTTTTTGGGCCGAATGATTTTGTCAACATTTTAAAAATAGAACATATATATGATGAAGAGGGCAAACCATTAGAAATAGTGAATCATCCTAGACAAATTGTATGGATAGAAACTGACATTACTTTACACAAGAATGATTTCATGAGAAAAAAAGAGATTGACAAAATAATGAATTCGTAGTATTATTTTGTAGATTTCATAGAAAGAAGAACAGAGGTGGAAATATGGATACAAAAGAAATTTATTTAACTGAGGAAGGTTATGAAGATATAAAAAAGCAATTGGACGAATTAAAATTAGTAAAGCGTCCTGAAGTAATTCAAGCTTTAAAAGAAGCTCGTGCACTTGGAGATTTGAGTGAGAATGCAGAATATGATGCAGCTCGTCAAGAACAAGCACAAGTAGAGGGAAAAATCGCTGAATTAGAAATGATGTTAGAAAAAGCAACTGTTGTAAAAAAGACAAGTAAAGATAAGATTGGCATCGGTTCTAAAGTAAGACTTTACTATGTAGATGACGATGAAGAAGAAGAATATACGATCGTAGGTAGTAAAGAAGTAGATTCCTTTGCTGGAAAAATATCAAATGAAAGTCCAATCGCACAAGCAATCTTGAATCATAAAGTAAATGACATCGTTGATGTCGCAAGCCCTGCTGGTAGTTATCCAGTGAAAATCCTAGAAATTTGCTAAAATAAAAGTCAAAAAGGCTTTTATTTTCTTGTATTCTCTTGAAAAAGAAAGAAAATTTCGTTATACTATTGGTTGTAAGGAAAGGTGTTATAGATGAAAAAAGAATTTACAATTGAAATAAAAGGAAAAGAATGGGAAGAAGCCCAAGATCAAGCATTCCAAAAAGCAGTAAAAACAGTAAAAATTGATGGATTCCGTAAAGGAAAAGTTCCAAAAGATATCTTCTTAAAGAAATATGGAAAAGAATCTTTATATTTAGATGCCGCTGATCGTGTATTACCAAAAGCATATGATAAAATGTTAAAAGAACACAAAGATGATGAATTAGTTGCACAACCAGATATTACTTTAAAATCAATCGATGATAAAAAAGTAGTATTTCAATTTATTTTGATTACAAGACCAGAAGTAAAATTAAAGAAATATAAAGGTTTAAAAGTAAAGAAAGATAAAGTAGAAGCAACAAAAGAAGAAATTGATGAAGTAATCGAAAACATGAGAAATCGTTTTGCAGAAATCATGCCAAAAGAAAATAAAACAGTAGAAGATGGAGATACTGCAATCATTGATTTCGAAGGATTCAGAGATGGAAAAGCATTTGATGGTGGAAAAGGAGAGAACTATAACTTAAAAATTGGAAGCCATACATTTATTCCAGGCTTTGAAGAACAATTAATTGGAATGAAAACAGGAGAAGAAAAAGAAATCGAAGTCACTTTCCCAAAAGATTATCACAGTGATGACTTAAAAGGAAAGAAAGCAACTTTTAAAGTAAAAGTAAACGATGTTAAAACAACTGTCATTCCTGAACTTGGAGAAGAGTTCTTTGAAGATTTAGGTATGGATGGAGTTGATTCCTTAGAATCTTTACAAAAAGAAATCAAAGGACATATCATTTCTCGTAAAGAAGCTGATGTTGAAAATAAATTTATCGATGATTTATTAGATAAAGTTTGTGAAAACATGGAAGTAGAAATTCCAAAAGAAATGTTAGAAGAAGAAATTACACGTCTTGTAAAAAGAGTAGAAGAAAACTTAAAATTACAAGGATTAACATTAACACAGTTCTATCAATTTACAAATTCTGATGAAGCAGCTTTAAGAGAACAAGTAACAGAAGAAGCAAAGAAACGTATTTTATCTCGTTTCGCATTAGAAGAAGTTGCTAAAGCAGAAAAGATTGAAATTTCTGATAAAGATGCGAAAAAAGAACAAAAAGAGATGAAAGAAAAATATCATATGACAGATAAAGAATTTGAAGAGAACTTCGGAGATCTTGAAATGGTAAAATATGATATGAAGATGCGTAAAGCATTAGAAGTATTGAAGGAAAATAACGAATAGGCTATTTTCCTTTTGTTTTTGTAAAGCATAGGGGAAAAGAATTGTAAAATATCATAAAATAGATTATAATAATAGTATTGGAGTAGTGAATAAAATGGAAAATGAAAGATATCCCAAACACGTTGCCATTATATTAGATGGAAATCGTAGATGGGCAAAAGAACATCGTATGACGAGTCTACAAGGACATCAAGCCGGATTTAACAATATTAAGAGGCTCAGTACTTACATATTAGAACACGGGGTAGAAGTATTAACTGTTTTTGCTTTCTCAACAGAGAACTTTAATCGTAGTGAAAAAGAAGTTAATTATCTTATGGATTTATTTGTAAAAAAATTTCAAGAAGAGAAAGAGTTCTACAAAGAAAAGAATATTAAGGTGTTGTTTTCAGGAAGAGAAAAGCCACTTCGTCAAGATGTATTACAAACAATAAAAACATTAGAAGAAGAAACAAAAAATAATACTGGAGGAATTTTTCATGTCTGTTTAAACTATGGCAGTCAATATGAAATCATTGATGCTGTTAAGAAAATTGTAAAAGAACAGATTGACGTAGAAACACTCACCCCACAAAATTTTTATCACTTTTTATATCAGGATTTACCACCAGTGGATTTATTAATTCGAACAAGTGGTGAGCAAAGATTATCTAACTTTTTACTATATCAAGCAAGCTATGCGGAATTATATTTTACAGATACGTATTTTCCTGATTTTGATGAACAAGCTTATGAAGAGGCAATTGATGAATATTTGAAGAGAAATCGTAGATTTGGAGGAAATTAAATGAAAGTAAGAGTAATCAGTGCTGTTGTCGCACTCGCTATATTTATTCCAATATTATTATCAGGGGGAATGATTTTTGATATTGCGATCTGTATTCTTGCAATTCTAGCGCTCAAAGAATTTATGGATATTAAGGAAACGAAAAAGACAATTCCTGATTTTATGAAATTCGTGTCTTATTTATTGATTGTGTTGATTGTTTTATTTAATTTAAATAGTAGTGAACTTGTATTCGCAATTGATTATAAGGTCGTTAGTGCATTATTATTGGGATGCTTACTTCCTGTTATTGTTTACCATGATCGTAAATTATACAGTGTCAATGATGCGTTTTATCTGATTGGTGGTATTTTCTTTTTAGGTACTTCCTTTAGTCTTTTTTCCTTGTTACGTTCTACAGGACTAACTTATGTTATTTATCTGTTACTCATTTCTATGATTACAGACACATATGCTTATATAACAGGAATGTTAATCGGAAGACATAAATTACTTCCAGATGTTAGTCCTAAAAAAACATGGGAAGGAAGTATTGGTGGGACAGTTATGGGAACCATTGTCGGTGTTACTTATTATATGACAGTGATTGACTCATTTGTATCTCCTGTAGGAATTATTCTTACAACTGTTTTCTTATCTATTGTCGGTCAATTTGGAGATTTGGTATTCTCTAGTATCAAACGTTATTTTGGTAAAAAGGATTTCTCAAATATTATGCCAGGCCATGGTGGAATCTTAGATCGTTTGGATAGTGTTATTTTTATCGTTTTAGGATTTATGTTTTTTATGAATATATTATAAGGAGGAATTTATGACAATTATTTATTTCATCTTGATTCTTGGAATTGTTGTACTAATCCATGAATTTGGTCATTTTATCTTTGCTAAAAAAGCAGGCATTTACGTCTATGAATTTTCCATTGGAATGGGACCTCAACTTTTTAAATTCCATAGAAAAAATGATGAGACAGAATATTCCATTCGACTTCTTCCGATTGGTGGATATGTCCAAATGGCGGGAGAAGATATGGAGGAAGAAGAAAGTGACATTCCAAAAGAAAAACAAATGACAAATAAAAAATGGTATCAACGCTTTTTAACAATTATTGCCGGAATTCTTTTTAACTTTCTTCTTGCCATTGTCATTTTCTTTATTGTGGGACTCGTAAATGGAGTCCCAACAGATACAACTACGGTTGCAGAAGTCACAAAAGATAGTGCAGCACTAGAAGCAGGTTTACAATCAGGGGATGTTATTGAAAAAATCAATGGAAAAACAATTCTATCCAGTGATCACTTGATGCTTTTAGTACAAGTGAATGGAAAAGAAACAATGGATGTTGTAGTAGACCGTGACGGAAAAGAAGTTGCATTAGAAATTACTCCAAAGAAAGTAGAAGTAGATGATCAAGTTACTTACCAATACGGTTTTAGTTTAAATAATACTGTTGTTCATAATTTCTTTGTAGCAGTAAAATATGGCTTTACAAAAATGTTTAGCTTACTACACCAAATGATCTTAATTATAGGATATTTAATTATTGGTAAATTGAGTTTATCTTCTCTCGCTGGTCCAGTTGGTATTTATACTGTTGTTGAACAAAGTGCAGAAGCTGGACTCATGAGTTTAGTCTATCTTGTTGGTTTCCTAAGCTTGAATGTTGGTTTCATTAACTTATTACCAATTCCAGCATTCGATGGAGGAAGAATTCTATTTCTGATTATTGAGAAAATAAAAGGTAGTCGTGTGAATCCAAAGGTAGAAAATACAATTCATGCGATTGGCTTTATTTTCCTCATGATTTTAATGGTGTTAATTACTTATAATGATATTGTGAGACTTTTCTTTTAAAGTCTCTTTTTTCTATTTTCAAAATAAAAAGAATGTAATATAATGGAAAAGGATAGGAGTGAGGACATGCTGAAAGTAGAAGGCATTACAAAATATTATGGAGATTTTTTAGCTGTTGATCATTTGTCTTTTGAAGTGAAACCCGGAGAAATTTTCGGACTATTAGGAGTCAACGGAGCCGGAAAAACAACAACTTTTCGAATGATCATGGGATTATTGGAACCAAGTGATGGAAGAATCACTTTAAATGGAAAACCAATTGATTATTCTGTTACAGATGAGATAGGTTTTTTAACAGAAGAGAGAAGTTTACTTACAAAATTGACAGTCAGAGAACAATGTATTTATTATGGAACATTAAAAGGAATGAATAAAGAATTGATTGAAACACGTTTAAAAGAACTATTAGAACGTTTTGAAATTCCTGAATACATTGATAAACCAATCAAACAATTGTCAAAAGGAAACCAACAAAAAGTACAATTTATTACTGCGATTATCAATGAACCAAAGTTATTAATATTAGATGAACCATTTAGTGGATTAGATCCATTTAATGTTGAATTATTTAAACAAGAAATCAAACGAATGAGTGAAGCAGGAAGTATGATTATTTTTTCTTCTCATCGTATGGAACATGTAGAATTATTTTGTAAAAAATTAGTCATTATGTTACATGGAAAACCAGTGATTGAAGGTTACTTACAAGATATCAAAGAACAATTCCGTAAGAAAAATATCTTTTTAAAGGCAGACATTGATATTGATTTACTGAAAAAGATTGATGGTGTTGTTTCGATTGAAGAGAGAGCAGATGAATACGAGATCAAGATTCGTGATAATGAAGTTGTTGATCAAGTCTTCTCTGTCGTTGCGAAAAAAGGAAAACATGTTACCAAGTTTGTAGTAGAAGAACCATCTCTAAACGAAATCTTTGTAGCAAAGGTAGGTGAAGAATATGACAAATAATGAAAAGAAACCGAATAAGTTTTGGTTTTTAGTCGGAATGAGCTTAAAAAGAAAAATTAAAACGAAATGGTTTTTATTAGCCAATATCTTGATCTTTGCTGCCATTGCTTGTGCATTAAATATTGATCATTTAATTGAAGCTTTTGGTGGAGATTTTAATGAAAAAGAAACCATTTATGTCATTGATCAAACAGACATGAATACATATGAAATATTTGAACAACAACTACAATTAACTAATACCACATTACAAACAGAGGACCAGTCGAAAGTTTTAGAGGAATCGAGAGCTGAAACTGAGGAACAAGTGGAATCCGATTATATTGTAGAAGAATTTACTGAAGGGTTAGAAAAAGCTGAGGAACTTGCTGAAGAAGATGATAAGGTCTATGTGATTGTGTTTGAAGAAGATGAGGAAAATATTATCAAAACGACATTGATTTCGAAAGATTACTTAGGAACAACAGATTCTCAAGTAATTAACCAAGCAATTAATAGTACCAAAATGGCTGTTGCGATTGCGAATTCGAATATTCCTGTTTCGGAGTTAGAAAAGATCTATTCGGAAGCAGAGGTAGAGAGGGTGATTCTTTCTGATGATAAAACACCACAAGCAGAAGGAACATCAATGATTATGTCAACGGTATTTCCAGTTGTCATCTTACCATTTTTCATGTTAACTTTATTCTTAGTACAAATGATTGGAGCAGAAGTGAATGATGAAAAGACCACAAGAGGTATGGAAATTATTATTTCTAATGTTTCGCCAAAACAACATTTCTTTTCTAAGATGATTGCAGGGAATGCATTTATCTTAATTCAAGGTGCTTTACTAATTATTTATGCGATTTTAGGTGTTGTTATTAGGGTGCTCTTAGGTGGAGGAAATCCATTAGGAGGAATGGGAAATAGTTTTGGTGGAGTACTTGATGCTTTAACAGTATCTGGTATCTTAGATAAGTTAATATACATTATTCCATTAACACTAATTCTCATGATTGTAACTTTTGTCGCATATTCATTACTTGCTGGAATTCTAGCTAGTATGACAACAAATATTGAAGACTTTCAACAATTACAAACACCAATTATGATTATTTCATTAGTAGGATACTATCTTGCAATTTTAGCAAATGTATTTGGAGGATCTATCTTTATTAAGATTTTAGGATTTGTACCATTGATCTCTGCAATCTTAGCACCTTCTTTGTTAGTAATTGGACAGTTTGGTATCTTTGAAGTCGTTATCGCAATTATCTTAGTGATTATTACAAACTTTTTACTCATTCACTATGGGTTACGTATCTATAAAGTTGGAATCTTAAATTATTCATCTGAGGGACTATGGAAAAAGATGTTAAAAGCATTGAGAGGAAAATAATTTCTCTCTTTTTTTCCCATGTCCATTGTCATTCAGTAGTCTCTATGAAATTGCATTTTATATTCTTTTATGATAGAATAGGCATGCTTTTTTGAAGGGAGAAAAAATATGATACGTAATTTAGAAATCCACCGTGGTATTTTATATGGTGAAGAAAATCAAAAACCAGTATCTTATGTATTAACCAATCAAACACAGGATATGTTGCACGCCCAAGCAGAATTAGAAATGGCAAGCCAACTTTTTACTGATTATGAGAAAAGATATGAACAGGAGAAGAAAGAATTAAAATTACAAAGTTTTAAGGCAAAATTGTCAATTATTAGTGTTGTACTTACAACAGTGGTATGTCTTTTGATCGCAAGAGTACTACCATATCACTATCTATTCTTTTTAGCTGATATCGCACTTTGGATGACGAATTTTGTAGTGCAAGCAAGGATCAATGTAAAAAGTGTTGATCAATATAATCGTGCTTTAAAAAATATGGAGATATTAAAGCAGGGAATGAGTGAGATGCATGTTAAAAAAATAGAACAAGAAAACATTTTAAAATGGTTAAGTGAACAAAAAGAAGTAAAGCTTCAAGTTCCTTCTCTTGAACTACAGAATAAGTATGCATATCAGTTACAAAAATCATTAGATGAATTAGAAACCTCTTATATTAAACGCTCCTTAGAAATGCCTAGTTATAGTAACTCAAATAGAAAACAAAAAACACTGTAATTTGATTTGACACGAACATCATTATGTGATAGTATAGACCACACAAAGTGAAAGGAGTTTTATATATGGTAAAAAATGTAAATGTAACAGAACATAACGAACTTATTGTAAAATGTGAAGATGGATCTACTCATACATGTCCATTAACAAATGAGGCAATGAGAAAATTACTAGCTTATCATAAAATGGAAATTTGTGAGAAAGAAATGCAAAGAGAAAGCAATTTACAAATGAATTATGGTGAAGAGATGCATCGAGCTAGAAAACACAGTACTTTCAATAAAACAGTTGCTGGATTAACAACTGCAGGATTTGCCGGTGGAGCGATTGCAATGGCCACAGGCCTAATCGCATCAACACCAATTGGAAGTGCAGCTTTATTATGTGGATGGGTAGCAATTTCTGCGACAGGTTTAGTAAAAGCAGATCGTTATGATAAAAAATATGAAAGTATCAAACGTAAGATCAAAGAAAGTCAAAAACGCTTTGAATTACTTGGCGATAAGCGTGATGAATACATAGATCAATATTATCACGAAAGTATCGATAGTAAGGATTCAGAAGTAATTAAGACACAACCGGAATCTCAACGTTTTGGATTAGAAACACATTTAAGAAGTTCTATCAAAGATGCTTATCTATCTATTCGTGAAGAGGTTATGAGTCTGATGAATCAACAACCAACTGAACAAGTAGAAGAAACAAAAAAGCCATTTATTAAGTATTAAATAAGAAAATAAAAAGTGATTGAAAAAAGTTAAACAATTCAGGAAGAGGAGAATCATGAAAAATAAACGATATGAAATAAGTGTATTAGATAGAAAAAAATATCTGTTAGAGTCGAGCATGTTTGAAAGAGGACAGGAGAAGAAATTATTGCAACTTGACTTACAACGTTGTGTGGAAGATAATTTTTTTAAGATTAACTTTGTAAAATTACTTCCATTTGTAAATTTACTAATTCTCATGTTCCCTCATAGTTTAATGACTGGTGATCTCATGATCATGCTTCCAATTGCTGCGGTAACCACAACTTTTGCAAGGTACTTCATTTTTGATAAAAACCGAAAGGAAAAATTATCTTCAGACCAAAAGATAGATCTGACATTAGATAAAGTGAAAAATGGCTGGGCAAAAGAAATCGGGGTATCTATTCTATTGATTGTGCTTGGTATCGCATGTACATTGACAAATGTAGCGCTTGCACCTGTTGTATTCGGAGTAGCTATGTCATTTGCAGCAGAGGGAATGTACATGCGAGCTTACAAATCTTCTTTTGTGGAGGTAGAGAAGAAAATTCAAACAATTTCTGAATAAGAAAATGTTCTAAAATCAGAGATTGAAAAAGTAAATGCAGATCTTGATAAAACTTTAACCCAAACAGAAGTGAAAGAAAACCAAAAAGACGTAGAAAAACAAACAGAAAGCACACCGGTTATCAATAGTTATGATCCAGTTCAAGCATATCAAGATGCACTTGAAGCACAACTTGAACAGATTGCACAAACTACTGAAAAACTTGGAAAACAAAGAAAAATTCATCGTAGTAATCATTAAAAGATAAAATATATTTAGATATTTAAGAAAGAAGAGGAAAATTATGGAAAAGAAAATGAATGATCAAATTATTTCATTGTCAACAAATGAAATGAATGCTTTACAATTATATCAAACAAAAGAAAATTTAAATAACGAGTTAATGAATAAAATAGGTGAGAAACAACAATTACAAGGTGAAGTTAGGGATACTCATCATTGGCTCAATTGGTACCCTTTATTTTTAACAGCATGTCTTGGAGTAATCGCACTCTTAGCTGGTAATCCTACGGCATGTATTCCTTTGTTATTTGCAGGAGCTACAGTTGGCGCAACGAATTTGGCTTTTGAACGAAAGTTAGATAGAGAGTCTTCACCAGAAGGACAGACTAATCTAATTCTAAATAAACTGAAAAATGGCTGGTCTAAAGAATTATTAGTATTTATACTATCTCTTGTTCTTTTTATTCCATGTGCTATGATAAATTCGACTCTGTCAGTATTTGTTTTAGGAGTTGTGGAAGCGTCTTTGGCAAAGGGAGGAGCTGTACTCTTTGCGAGAAAAGATTGGAAGGAAACAGATGAGAAATTACAAACAATTTCTGAACAAGAAAATGTTCTAAAATCAGAGATTGAAAAAGTAAATGCAGATCTTGATAAAACTTTAAAACAAACAGACGCAGAAAAACAAGCAGATGTAAAACAGCAAACAGAAAGCACACCGGTTATCATTAGTTATGATCCAGTTCAAGCATATCAAGAGGCACTTGAAGCACAACTTGAACAGCTCGCACAAACTACTGAAAAACTTGGAAGACAAAGAAAAATTCATCGTTAATCATGATGAGTTTCTTTCTTTTTACAGTCATTCTAAATAACCTAAATTATCAAATCAAGTTGATAAACTTGAATATGAAACTATAGAAAGTAGGGGGAAATATGTTAAGCAATATTAAAGATAAAATTAAATTTTTTAAATATTTACAAAATGATTATGTGAATAACATTGTATATCGTCTTTTAGTTTATACACTGGATGATCAATCAAAAGATTTACTTTATACTACTTTAAGTAGTTTAAATGGAAATATAGAAGAAGCTTTGAATGATTTATCTGAAGTGTTTACTGACTTGACACAGTTAGAATCAGGAAATTCTATTGAGAATTCTTTTCAAAAATCATTATTTGAACAATATGAGTCCTGTTTATTAACTGTACAAAATATGTTAAATGCACTAGCTATGACTGTGCAAGATGTAATGTATTTTGATAAAGATACGGATGATAAGATGCTTTTATATCAATTATCACATGACCAGTTTTCTTTTAAGTCTAGTCTTAGCTCTTTAATATATGCTTATGATACAGTTCTTTATGAAAATGGTACTCATACAATAAAAGCTTAGTTAAAAAAAGTCCTGACTTTGTTTGTCAAGACTTTTTATTTCGGTTTTGAAAATACAAACAAGAGACACCTTAACCGATGATTTACATAGCTTTTTAGGTATTAAAACCGATACTGAAATAGTAACTCATAAAAAAATAAAAAAATTTTTCGAATAAAAACCTTATAAAAAATAGTACGCATTTTAAAAAGTTTTTTAAAAGCCTTAAGTCCCTTGAAAATAAAGGGTTAAGACTTTTTTATGTCCTCACAACTGTCAAACTTGAGATTATAACGCAAATATAATTATTTTAGTTACAAATATAGAAATTTGTTTAAAATTGTGATATTATATAACTCAATTAAGGGAGGTTTTAGTATATGAAAATAATTACTGATAGTGTTGCATATGTTCAAAAAAACGATATCGCTTATTTAAATCTAACTGATCGAGCAATACCGGCATCTATATTTATGAAACTTTTTGGTAATGGTATAGTTATTATTAATGATAGCAATAGATATGAATTTGTTGAATTTGAAGCACCAGAAGAAATTGAATTCTTTAAGAGTATAGATTGGATGATAGATTATAATGAGGTTAAAGATTTATCAGAAGAAGAAACTATTGAATTAGCTTGTAGTATTGCAGAAGAACAAAATAGTATTGCACAGAGATTTAACTCTATGACACCAGAAGAAAGAGAAAATAATATGAGTATGGTATCTCAATGTGAATTGCTTGATTTTAAAATATATTCATTAAGAGATGTTTTATGGTTTAAACAAGGGCACATAAAAATGGAATTGCCAGAAGGTGTGGATTTCCCCACAGAAATTGAACAAGAAAAAGGTATTAGAAAATGGATCAAAACTATGTTTAATAAAAAGAAAAAATAAATTTTCTTTTTTCACACGTACATTGATTATGTCAATGTACGTGTGTTTATTAAATTGACAAAATAAAACTACTTTCAATTTACTTTTGAGAGTAGTTTTCTATTATTACTCGAAAAGTTCGAGTTTCCTATCAATCTGGTGCAGAAGATGGGACTTGAACCCACACGGATATTTATCCACAAGCCCCTCAAGCCTGCGTGTCTACCAATTCCACCACTCCTGCATATCTCCATTATATCATATATTTTCGTATTTGTATTAAGAAAGTGTGGTTGTCATTCGATTTATTTCGTGGTATAATGTATTTGTGATTGCCCCATAGCCAAGCGGTAAGGCATCGGACTCTGACTCCGACATTTCGTTAGTTCGAATCTAACTGGGGCAGCCAATATGTATTTTCGCAACAATATGTTGCTTTTTTTATAAAGGAGAACGTTATGGATTATCAAGCATTAGCAAGTTTATTATTTCCTCATTTAAAAGAAACAAGAGAAGATTATGAGAAGAAATATCCTAAGAGAGAGTTAAAAGAGAAAGCCATGGTAACTAGATTTGCACCTAGTCCAACTGGTTTTATTCATATGGGAAGCTTATATGCAAGTTTTATTTCTTATATATTTGCGAAACAATCTGGTGGTGTGTTTTATTTAAGGATTGAAGATACGGATCAGAAAAGAGAAGTAGAAAACGGAATAGAACAGATCATTTCTGATTTAAAAAAACAAGATATTTGTTTTGATGAAGGCCCAGGAATTGGGGGAGAATATGGACCATATATTCAGTCAGAACGAAAAGAGATCTATCATGCTTTTGTCTATGATCTTATTTTAAAGGGATATGCTTATCCAGCTTTTGAAACAAAAGAAGAATTAGAGAAAATGAAAGAGATTCAGGCAAAAGAAAAAAGAAGAATTGGCTATTATGGATCTTATGCAAAGGGGAGAAAACTTTCCTTAGAACAAATCCAACAACACTTAGAAAATCATGATCCTTATGTCATTCGATTAAAAGCCAATGGTTCCTTTGACCAGAAGTTTGAATTCAAAGATTGTATTAAGGGACGTATTATGTTGCCTTCTAATGATATGGATATTGTTCTTTTAAAACAAGATGGTTTACCAACCTATCAATTTGCTCATGTAGTAGATGATTATTTGATGGGAACAACTCATGTTGTCCGTGGGGATGAATGGTTATCAAGTACACCAATTCATCTACAATTATTCCGTATGTTAGGGGTAAAACCTCCAAAGTATGCTCATATCGCACCACTTACCAAAAAGATTGAAAATCGTGTTAGAAAGCTTTCTAAACGTTATGATAAAGAGTGTTCTATGGAATATTATCAAAAAGAGGGTATTCCAACAATGGCAATTAAAATCTATCTAGCAACCCTTTTCAATGCTTCTTTTGAAGATTATTATTTGAGTAATAAAGATGCATCGATTTCTAATTTTACCTTTACTTTCCAAAAAATGGGAGTGGGGGGAAGTTTATTTGATCTTACAAAATTACTTTTTCTTTCTAAAACATATTTCAGTCGTTTGACAGCAAAACAGTTATATGAAGAATTATTACCATTTTATCAAGAAAATGATCCTGAGTTTTATCAAGTATTAACGAAAGATCCAAGTTATACGATTTCTATTTTAAATGTAGAACGAACAGGAAAGAAACCACGAAAAGATTTTGCCACTTACCAAGATATTAAAAAACATACTTGGTATATGTATGATGAATATTATAAACAATCTACAATGGAACGTGCTCCTATTTTAGATTCGTATGATTTACCATTGATTAAGATTTATTTTGAAAAAGTCTATTGTGAGAGTGATTCCAAAGATGTTTGGTATGAGAAGTTAAAAGAATTTATCTCTCAGTACGATTATGCGAAAACAGTAAAAGAATATCTGCAAGATCCAGAACAATACCATGGTCATGTTGGTACTGTCTGTGAGATGATTCGTGTCTATTTATTCTGTAGTTTAGAGACTCCAGATATCTATGAATTATTGCAAATATTGACAAAAAAGAGAATTTTAGATAGAATAGTTGGTATTCAAAAAGGAAAGAAGTGATTGTATATGGATGAACCATTAATTCCTTGCGAAAAGGTTGTATATAAACCAAAAAGAGAAAATAGTGAACCAAAACCTGAATCTGTAATAGTAAAAACATCAAAACACGAAAGAATTATGGATCGTTTTATCATGATTGAAAGCGCTGCAGTACAAGCATTTTTTGTTGGATATTTTGACGAATTACATAAAGTGAAAGTATCTAGTATATATGATCAAATTTTAGAAGAATTTGCTGCCTATTATGGTTTTGAAATCACTGGAGATGATGAGTGGATGATTTACTATCATTATTTTAGAGGAAAACAAAGTAGGCAATTGGAAGAAGACTTTGATGAGAAAACAAAACAAGAAATTCGAGAAACTGGTTATAGTTATGAGAAGCTTATAAAATACTGTGAAGAACAACAAATTCCATGTCAAACATTACGTAAAATCTTTGCAGGGTATCCAGACTATGAACAAAACATAAAATATAATAAGCAAAAGACAAAGTAAACCCGAAAAGAATAAATTTTCTGTAACTATTCAGACTATGACACGCAAAAGTAAAGAGTAATCATTGTTGATTGCTCTTTTAATGTACAAAAAGTTCTTCATTATTAAATATAGCTAAAATAGCCTTAAATGGATTAATACCTCT
>CALVJU010000083.1 GCA_944332375.1 uncultured Bacilli bacterium | reverse complement strand
GAAAAAAAGGTATGGTAAAATAAAAAAGAATAGGAGTCGAAGAAAAGATGAGAAAAGGGAAATATAAGTTAAAGTCAGAACACTTTTTAATTGGAACAATTGTAGTGTCTGTGTTCTTAATGTTAGGAATCGGATATGCATTATTAAGTCAAACATTACAGATTAATGGTACCGCAAACATTACATCAAAATGGAAGATCTTGTTTACAAGTGCAGAAGAAAAAGAGATGAATAATGCGACTACTCAGTTAAAAGAGATTACAGATGATACGACTTTAACTTTGAATGTAGTGTTAACTCAACCAGGAGCAACAGCAACTTATGATGTTGTAGTAGCAAATCAAGGTGACTTGGATGCAGTATTATCTAAAATTGAGGGAGTAGAAGAGACAAATAGTTCTGATCCACTACCGATTAAAGTACATTTAGAAAATATCAAAGAAGGAGATTCATTACTTAAGAGTGAAGAGAAAACTTTTCAAGTCATCGTAGAATGGGATGCTTCAGTTGATTTCAATGAAACCAATATGTCAAAAGAAATAGAGATTACTCTTACATATGAACAAAGTGATGGAGGAGTACCAGTAATTCCAACTCCAGGAGATGATACAATCAATATGGGAGGACAAGATGTAGAGTTAGTATCTAGTGGAGATGGACTGTACGTTGATCAATATGAAAATGGAAGATATATTTACCGTGGACAGAGTCCAAATAACTATGTAGAGTTTAATGATGAGTTATGGAGAATTATTGCTAAAGAAACAGATGGAACATATAAGATTGTTAGAGACGAAATATTACCGGAAACAATGGAATTTGATGAACATGGCTATCGAAGTTACGAAAATAATACTTATTGTACACAGTTACAAAGTGGTTATGGCTTTTGTGGAGTGTATGGAAAAGTAAGTGGAACATATGCTAGACCAGATGGAAGACTTAGTGGGACAGTCACGGAAGATTCTAGCATTGCTGACTATTTAAATGGAGAATATTATAATGGCTTAACAGAGATTGCAAAGGCCCAAATCCAACAACATAATTTCTATATTGGCCCAGTAGAATATTATAATGAAACAGGAAATGATAGTATTAGTAAAAACATTGCGGGAGAGAAAATGAATACATGGACAGGAAACATTGGACTAGTGAATGTGAGTGATGTATTAAAAGCAAGTACGAATTCATCTTGTACTTCCGCAACTGACCAAAACAATCAACTAAATAGTGGAATAAGTGCATGTGATTCTAATTATTTATTTGATATACCAGATCAAACAACTTATTGGATAATCAATAGTACAGTATGGGAAAGGTTTGGTCACCCGCACAGTACCACTGTCTGGCTTGCAGGTAAGTATGGAGACATGGCCGGACTTGGCGACAATCTTGCGAGCGAAGGTGACATTAATAGTGTTCGCCCAGTACTCTTCCTCAAGTCATCTATCCAATTTACTTCTGGAAATGGCTCAAAAACAGATCCATTCATAATTGGATAAACTATAAAGAATATCAAACATGGTATTCTTTTTAATTTTGTTAGTCATCTAAATAAAAATAGATATCTTAGTACGATGAATTGAAAAGGAAATGTAAAGGAATAAATTTCCTTTGTAAAATGGAATACTTTTATGTTACAATGATATATGATGAGGATAGGTGATGTCATGAAATTAGGTGTTAAATTATTTGCTGTTATTTTTATATTAACAGTATTTGCATCGATGTTATTATATCCGTTTCAAGCACATGCAGAAACGTTGGGAGAATTAAAACAAAGACTTGCGGAATTAGAAGAAGAATATGAACAAGCAGAAAGGGAAAAGGAAGAAACCCAAGGACAAATAGATGAGAATAATCGTACTGTAGATGAAATCAAAGCTGAAATTGTTTCTCTACAAGATGAAATTAAAGCATTACAAGGTGAAATTGATGAATTAAATCAAGAGGCAGAAGATTTAGATGGAGAGGTTAAGAAAGTAATTAATTTCTTACAAGTATCTAATGGAGAAAATGCTTATTTAGAGTATGCTTTCGGTGCTCAAGATTTTACTGATTTTATCTATCGTATGGCTGTTTCTGAACAAATTTCTGCTTATGATGATAATTTGATTGAAGAGTATGATCGTATTGTAAGAGAATCTGAAGAAAAACAAACAGAAATGGATGAAAAACAGACAACTTTATCAGAAAGACAAAAAGAACTAGAAGAAGAAACAGAAAAACTCGGAGAACATTTAACAGAGTTAACAGATATTCAAATCTCTACAGAAGATGAAATAGAGATGCAAAAGGAAGCAATTGCTGTATTAGAAAATATGGGATGTGCAGATGATGAAAGCATAGATACTTGTGGTAGCATTCCTTCAGTAAGTGGTGGTAATAGTAGTCCGGGTACTGGTTCTAATCCAATCGGACAATTACCTGCAGGAACAAGCTTTTTAAGACCAATTATCGAAGGTTATGTCACAAGTGAATATGGATATCGTTTAAACCCTGCTACAGGTGTTTATGAACTTCATGAAGCATTAGATGTTTCTCAATCAGGAACAGTTCCAATCTATCCTGCTGCAGATGGAGTTGTTATTGGTACTCGTTATCGTTCAAACTGTGGAGGAAATATGATCTTTATTATCCATACAGTCAATGGTCAAAAATATACGACAGAATATGCCCATTTAAGAAGAATTGATGTAAGTGTTGGTCAAGTTGTTACTCAAGATACACAAATCGGTATCATGGGTGGAGATCGTAACTTAGAATGGTGGGATAAGTGTTCTACCGCTCAACATCTTCACTTTGGTATTGCTTATGGACATTATTTAAAAGATTACATGGGTTGGAGTGAATTTATTGCCAATACTTATGATCCTAGAGAAACTGTCAACTTCCCATGGAGTGGAGGAGCAACAGATTACTTTAAAGATCGTACAACAATGTATTAAAAAATCAAGGTTCAAACCTTGGTTTTTATTTTCTCAATATCACATATTAAATGATCTACTTCGTTCTGAAACATTTTTATTTCTTGTTCTGAAGTAATTGTCCAAACAAATAGTTCCTTCTTTGTATATTTTTTGACATGAAATAGGAGTTCTTTAGGACTAGAAATAAAAGAACAATACTTTCTTCTGATAAAAAAATAAAACATATATAATTCATAGAATTTCTTTTTTAACCCATGATAGTGATTCGTTAATAAAATACCAGTAGGATAGCTATGAAGAGAACTTCTATGTATTTTTAAAATAACGGAAGGATAAAAAGTCTGTAGTATGATTTTACCCTTGTAATTTGAAAGTAAGAAAGATAACTGATCACAATTTTCTTTCGATACTTTTCCTTTTATTTCTATTAAAAGAGTACACTTTCCATCAACTAGTTCTAATACATTTTTTAATAAAGGAATTGTAAAGGAAGTATTTTGAAGCTTTATTGTTTTTAATTCCTCATAAGTACTTTCTTTTATTTGTCGATTTACTCCAGCCATTCTTATTAAATCTTCGTCGTGAAAAACAACAATTTGTTGATCTTTTGTCCATTGAATATCTAATTCTATGTTGATGTGTTCACGAATTGCTTCTTGGAAGGCAGGAATGGTATTTTCTGGTATTGTTTTGTTATTATAAATTCCTCTATGTGCATAGAAACTCATGGAATCACTTCCTATCTTTTCTAGAAAAAGTATAGCACATATGTCTCTTCAAAACAAATAAGTATTTTATTATTGCAATTTTATATTGTGCTTGTTATAATCAGTAAGGTGATGTTTGTGAAAAAGATAATGATTCTTTTATTAGGTGTTTTATTATTGACAACAGGTTGTGGTGAGGAAGAAATCGAAAAGACAGATGCTGGATATACAAAGATTTCTATGGATCTTGCTGAGACCTACATGGAGGAAAAAGAGGTTCAGATTGTCGACGTGAGAACAGAAGAGGAGTACCAACAAGGACATATCAAAGGAGCAATCAATATTCCTCTTCATGCAATTGATGGTACAGTCGTTGCCAAATTAAAAGACTATGATCAGATGATTCTTGTTTATTGTGAAAGTGGAAATCGTAGTATTCAAGCAAGTGCGAAATTCGCTTCTCTTGGTTATACGAATGTCTATGAAATCGGTGGACTTGATGAGTACGATGGAGAATTAGTCCAAGAATGAAATTAGAAACATTAAAACCCATCAGAGAAGTAGAAATAGATACAGAAATTCTTGATGATGTAAAGATGACGAAAGAAGATATTTTCTATTTTACATCCATTACAGAGTGTAATCACAGCTATTTTGAAAAAGTCGACTTTACAGAATTTCCTTTTGAAAATATTTCTTGTTATGATGTTGTATTTAAGAATTGTGATTTCTCAAACATTGTATGGAATCGGGAAGATCGTTTCTCTGGTTCTTCGCTTCACTCTGTGACATTTGATCATTGTAAAATGGTAGGAACTGACTTTGGAAACTGTCTTTTAAAAAAAGTAACATTTCAAAATTGTGTCGGACGATATCTCAATTTTTCAGAAGTCACTTTTCAAGATGTCTGTATCGATTCTTGCCAGTTTCAAAACTGTGTCTTACAAGACGCGAAGTGTAAAAAATTAGAGATCAAAGATAGTGAATTATTAGAATTAGAAGTTCAACATACTTCTCTTTCTGGAATTGATGTCACAACCTGTGTGATAGATGGATTAAAAACAGATTTAGAAAGTATTCGTGGAATGATTGTAAATCCAGAACAAGCACTTTCTTTATCTAAACTTTTAGGGATTATTGTGAAATAATCTTTTTTCTTACTTTTTTGTCACGTACTTTTCTATTTATTCTGTATAATAGATGTAGGAGTTGAAAAAAATATGCAGAAAATATTGATTGTAGAAGATGATGAACCAATTCGTTTTGGATTGAAATATTATTTAGAACAAGAAAATTTTGATGTATTTCAAGCAGGAGATGCGAAAACAGCATTAGAAAAATTTGAAAAAACAAATTTTGATATCGTCTTATTAGATTTGAATTTACCAGATCAAAATGGTTTTGATCTATTTCAAGAAATGCGAAGAATAAAGGAAACGCCAACCATTTTTCTAACTGCCAATGATCAAGAAGTATCGATTGTAATGGGGTTAGATATGGGAGCTGATGACTATATTACAAAGCCATTCAAAGTTCGTGAACTCTTATCAAGAATCAAAACTGTATTAAGACGTAGTGGAAAGAATCAATCAAGTACCATTCAAATTGGACCAGTGACATTAGATATGCATCAAGCAAAAGTATTTAAAAATGGAAAAGACGTGATGCTGACAGCCTTGGAATATAAAATATTTCTAACACTTGCCTTAAATTATAATCAAGTATTAAAAAGAGAAAGCATTCTTGCAAGTATTTGGGATGTCAATGAAGAATATGTCAATGATAATACATTGACCGTTTATATTAAAAGAATTCGTGAGAAAATAGAAGATGATCCAAACAATCCTAAAATCATTCAAACAGTACGTAAACTAGGATATAAAATTGGTGATATATGTTAAATAAGAAAAGAAAACAGTTCTTTTTATTAGAACTTGGATTATTTCTATTTTGTATTGTATTTGCTTTCTTTATGCATAATACAATCACAACTGCTTATCAGCAAGTGATTTATGAACGGGAAGGAACGTTTCTAAAGGCCCTTTCAGAGGAATACCCTAGTACGGAAGAATCTTTAATTCAACTATATCAAAATACAGACTTTCACGAAGTAGATACCTCTTTTTTAGAAAAATATGGATTTACAGATGTCGATGATCTATTGTATTTTGATGACTTGAAAGAAAGTTATCGCGAATTATTATGGCAACAGTTATTCTTTGTTATTGTTGTGTTTCTTGTTTTAAATGGTGCATATATTTGGTATCAAATTCATCAAGATCGTAAATTGAAAGAGTTAGATCTTTACTTACGTAAAGTTTTAGATGGTGATTATAGTTTAGACATTCGTGATTATGAGGATGGTATTTTATCTTCGTTAAAAAATGATATTTATAAAATGACAGTACGTTTAAAAGAAGATCAAAAGAAAGCAATGGAACAAAATCGTTTTTTAGAGAGTACTCTGTCTGATATTTCTCATCAATTACGAACTCCACTGACAAGTATGTATGTCATGAATGATTTATTAAGTAGTACGAAGATGTCAAAAGAAAAGAAAAAAGAAGTACTCAAAAAGAATCGTAGTCAACTAGAACGGATTGAGTGGTTGATCACAACATTGTTAAAGATGTCGCGATTAGATTCTGGTATGGTTACTTTAAAAGAAGAAAAAGTGGAAGCAAAAGAATTAATTAAGAAAGCTTTAGAACCAATCTCAATCCCTATCGAATTAAAAAAACAAACAGTTTTGATCGTGGGTGATAAAAAAGCGCAGGTGATTGTCGATCAGAAGTGGACCATAGAAGCGTTTGTCAATATTTTAAAAAATGCTCATGAACATACCAAGGTAGGGGGCATGATCATTGTCAAGATTACAGATAATCCTCTTTATACAGAATTCTTAATTCAAGATAATGGCAGTGGCATTGCCAAAGAAGACCTACCGCATATTTTTGAACGTTTTTACAAAGGAAAAAATTCATCCAGTGAATCAATTGGAATAGGACTTAATATGTCTAAGTCCATTTTACAAAAAGAAAATGCTAGCGTAATGGTAGAAAGTACAGAGGGAAAAGGAACAACTTTTACCATTCGGTTTTATAAAGCAAACGTATAAGTGACGAATTATCGCTCCTGGGTGTTGACAAATTTTTAGAGCTTTGTGGGAAATAATTTATTTTTCTTTATTTGATTTGCTCTAATTAGACTATATTTTTTTACACCACATTTCTTCTAATTCTCCATTACCGTCATAGTTCGTGTTTTCATAATATCCTTTCGGTGTATTATAAAAACCGAATTTTGAGTGAAGTCTCTTAGAAGGTATATTTTGCTGTAGAATAAAGCTTAAAATTTTTGTTGCTCCTAGTTCTTTTAATTTTGGTATACACTTTTCATACATTTTAGACGCAATACCTTTGTTTCTATATTTTTCTAATACTAAAACTTGTCTGATGCAATATACAGTTTTTCTTTTATAAATAAGAGCAATTCTAACAATACCACACGGTACATTGTCCATAAAAGCAATTACAAAATAAACATTTTTATGTTTTAATTGATTTTCAACATTGACATAATTACTGTCAAAGATGTTGGCAACAGCATTTTCATAAAAATCTGGGTCAGTTTTGTAAGTTGTTAAATCTAAAAATATTATTTCAAGTTTCATATTGTTCACGTCACCTTTCATTAAGTATAACACAAAATAATGCTATATTGTAGCTATTATAGAAGGCCTAGTATCGATTCAGTTGTTTTATTTCAACTTGTTATTATTTAGGCATTAGATGGTATTAAATCAAAGAGAAGATTTGTAAAAAAATAAAAGTGGGTGCAGAATATAGATGGTTTTAGAGATTCCATTCGGGAATGATACTACCCACTTTTCAACATTAGTGACGAAATTGTCACTCTTTTTGTCACCGGACTGTCATAAAACTTAGGTATGATGGAGTTGTAGGTGATAGTATGACGAGTTGTCGATATGAAAAATTAATTATGATTTTTATTGTAGTAGCTGTTGTAGGTCTGCTTGGATTTAGTGAATATGCGCATTATCAGAAAGAAAAACCAGTAGAAACGACCAAAGTATCTAAACAATCAGATATGGTCTCTTATGAGGGTGTGATGATCCAAAATGACATGTATCACGATTTAGTAGATATGACAAAATGTGCAGGAAGAGATCGGATCCCATTTCAATTGGAAAAAGGATACCAAGAAAATGGAACAGGGGAAGAAAAAACAGGATTGTTGGTATCTTTTCAGGCAGAACAAACAGAGCAAACAAAAGAGTTAGAAGAATGGTTTCAACTACATGCATATCAATATGGATTTATAATTTATAAAGAAAATGACTTCTTAACTTATCGATATGTAGGAAGAAAACTAGCTTCTACGATTCAGGAACAAGGAGTATCCTATTCTGAATATTTTCAAGAGGAGGGAAAATAGAGTGGAAATTTTAAAAGTAGAACATTTATGTAAAAATTATGGAAGTGGCAAAACATTAGTAAAAGCACTTGATGATGTTAGCTTTACTGTATCGAAAGGAGAATTTATTGCTATTGTTGGAGCAAGCGGTTCTGGTAAGAGTACCTTGCTTCATTTGATCGGTGCTGTAGATAAACCAACAAGCGGAAAAGTATATGTTGAAGGAGAAGATATCTATGCCTTGAATGAAACAAATTTAGCTGTTTTTCGTCGTCGTCAAGTAGGACTGATTTATCAGTTTTATAATTTAATTCCTATTTTAGACGTCAAAGAGAATATGACACTTCCTGTGTTATTAGATGGTAAAAAAGTAGAAGAATCTTATTTAAAGGAATTAATTCAAATATTAGGGTTAGAAAAAAGAGTAACTCACTTACCGAATGAACTATCCGGAGGTGAACAACAAAGAGTATCTATTGGCCGAGCTTTAATGAATCATCCGGCTCTAGTCCTTGCTGATGAACCAACTGGAAACTTAGACAGTAAAGCAAGTGCAGAAATTATGAAATTACTTCGTCTTTCCAATCAAAAATACAAACAGACCATTATTATGATTACCCATGATTACGACTTAGCTTTGACTGCAGATCGTATTATTGAAATTAAAGATGGAAAAATTATAAAAGATGAGAAGGTGAGGTAACCTTGAAAATTTTAAATCAATTAACAATAAAAGAATTGAAAATGAATAAACAACGTACGATTGTTACCCTCATTGGCGTGATTTTATCTTGTGCGCTGATGGTTGGCATTGGACTTATTTTCTCTTCTGCACAAAAGAATTTGTTGGATTCTATCGTCTCTTATTCCGGGGATTATCACGTTCGTTTTGATCATGTTCAAACAGATGATTTCTCCCTTATAGAAAACAATGTAAAAGTAAAAGAATTATCCATTACGAGTGATATTAGTTATGCGATAGATGAAAAGATGGAAGATCATTTCTTCCTGTTACGTGGAATGAATGAAAACTATCATAAATCGTTCCGTAATGTGAAAGGGGAATACCCTACAAAAGAAACAGAGATTCTCGTACCTGATACGATGTTAAAACAATACGATCCGTATTTGAACATTGGAGATGAAATCACACTACAATTAGGGAAAAGATATCTAGATAATGAAGAAATTACAGAAATGGTAAGAAGTGAAAATGAAACATTTGAAGTTACAGAGTCTAAGACGTATCGTATTGTCGGTACTTATGAATATGATGCATACCCTCAAATGTATTATAGTGAATTATATATCTTATATACAGGGGAGAATTTAGAAACAGCTAATTCTAATGTTTATATCACGTATAAAAATGTAGGGGATACATATGATGAGTCAGAGCATATCGCATCCATGTTAGAACTTACTGAGTATGATCATGGTATGTTTGAAAATATGACATATCATCAAGACTATTTATCCGCATTAGGCCATAGCCGTTATGGAAATTATAATACAACCATGGTAATTGTATTGGGTGTTGTTCTTTCTTTGATTTCTGTTGCTTGTATTATTGTAATTTATAACTCTTTTCATATTTCAGTTATGGAACGAAAAAAACAATTCGGTATTTTCGCAAGTATTGGAGCAACAAAATCACAATTGATGAAAACCGTTTTTGTAGAGGCATTGATCGTTGCTCTCATTGGAATTCCAATTGGAGTATTGAGTGGTATGTTGGGAATTAAAATTACTTTAGATGTCGTGATGAACTTAGCACCTGATTTATTTAATATCCCATTTACATTTTATATTTATCCAGTATTTATTATTGTTCCTGTGATATTTATGGTGATTGTTATTTTCCTTTCTGCCTATTTACCGGCACGAAAAGCAGGAAAGATGCAACCAATGGAAGCAATTCGTCAAAATGATGATATTAAGATTGAAAAAAAGAAAATAAAGACACCAAAATGGATTTCCAAATTCTTTGGTATTGAAGGAGAAATTGCTTTAAAAAATATTAAAAGAAACCGAAAAAAATACCGTGTTACTGTTGTTTCTCTCTTTATTAGTATTGTTTTATTCATCACATTCTCTGGATTATTAAATTATGGACTATATGGAACAGATACTACGTTTCAAAATGCAGAATATGATGCGAGAATTTCAATCACTGCTTCTAGTTATGAGAAAATGAAACCGATTTTTTCAAGATTAAAAAAGGTAGAAGGACCAGAACAAAGTAAAGAAGTACATTGGACTTATGCAACAACAAAATTAGATCCATCTGTTTATTACAAAGAATATCAAACAGTAGTAGAGGATATGACAGATTTATCTGTGGAAGAGTTGAATGCTGGTGTGATTATCGCAACCATTGATCCAGATGATTATCAAGCGTTATTAGATGAATATGGAAAAGAAGAGGGAACTGTCTTCTTAATCAATCAAGTGCGTTTCCAAGCGGTGTCAGGTACTACGAGAAAAGGTTATAATAATCGTGTTTTTGAGCCAGGTTCTATTTCTAGCCTTACATTATATTGTGATCGCTTTGATGATAGTGGAAATTACCAAACAGAAGCTTGTAGTGATCCAATTCAAAACATCACGATGATCGAAACCATTCCATATGGTTTAAGAAGTATTTTGGCCGACCCCAGTTTCTTTGCAATTGTCGTACCAGAATCTTATTATCAATCCTTTGTGAATGGCATGCAAGAAAACGATTATTCTTTTGCGACAACTGATTTCCTTTATATGAATGGCGATGACTTTAAAAACATTGAAAAAGAAGTTGAAAATATTGAAGATGAGGGAATTGTTGGTGGAATTTACTATGAAAATGTACAAGAAAGTGTCGAAAGAACAAACCGTATTATTTTAGCAATTAAAATTCTATTATATGGTTTCATAGCCCTAGTTACTTTTATTGGCATTACGAGTATCTTTAATACCATTGTTACTTCCTTAGCTCTTCGAAAAAAAGAATTTGCCATGTTGCGTAGTGTCGGATTAAGTCCGAAAGGATTCCGTAAGATTCTTTTCTTAGAAAGTTTATTCTTTGTTGCTAAGGCTTATTTAGCTGCACTTCTCGTATCATTCCTTCTCATTGTGATTTTACACTCTGCGTTTAATTTTTCAATGTATATCGAATCTGTTTTGATTCCTTGGGAAGCGATATTGATCGCATTGTTATTCTCATTTCTCATTGTTTTTATTACAACAATGTATGCGACAAGAAAGGTGCGAAAAGAAAATATTTTAGAATCAATTCGCGAAGAAAATATCTAACTGTCTATTGACAACAATTCCTGAAAAATCCATTGTCTTATTGTTACAAATATGCTATATTGGAATCATAGAGAGGAGATAGGAAAAAATGAAAAAAAGTATGAAGATGTTCTTTGGTGTATTTCTATTTGGAATGCTATTGATTCCATTCACAAGTGTAAGTGCTGCTACAGAAGTAAACAGTTATGAAGACCTTACTGCTGCTTTAGCAACAGATGAAACAGTCATTGAGATTGGCTCTGATTTTGACATCACTGCTCCAATTGAAATTAAAAAGGATCTTACAATTAATGGTCATGGTAACACACTTACTGCTACTTATCCAAAATCTGGTGGAAATGATACAATTTTATCTTCTTCAACAAGTGGTGTACTTGTATTAAATGATCTTGTATTATCAGATTCACCAAAATATGGTGTGCAAGCCCATAATGGAGGAACTGTTGTATTAAATGGTGTTACTATCAGAAACAGTGGATTTGGAGCTGCTTTAGCAAATGGAGGAACTCTTGTTATTCAAGACTTATTATTAGATAACAATGCTTATGGTATTGAACTTGGTATTGGTGATGAAGTAACAGGAATTCCAACAATCATTATGGATGGAACATTATCTATCAAAAATCAAGATGGTAAAACTCCAATTCATGTTGATACAACACAAATCACTGCAGATAAGACAATTACTGTAGAAAATACAATCGATACTGTACAAACAATTGACTTAGAAGGAAATACACTTGTAGTTAAAGATACAAATGGAGATGTTGTTTATACTTCTGATGAATTATTAGAAGGAACTAAAGTTACTGTGAATACAGAAGAACCTCTAGAACCAACTACTCCAACAGAAGAGCCAGAAGTAACTGAACCAACAGAAGATGTTACAGAAAACCCTGAAACTTCTGATAGTATCTTATTGATTCTTGGTGTTTGCGGATTAAGTGCTGCAGCAATGTTTACATTAAAAAGAAAATTATCTTAATGGTAATATGGAATAAAGGGCTATTGATTGATGATATAATGATCAATAGTCTTTTCTTTTCCTCAAAAATGGGTATAATAGTATTAAGCAGAATGGGTGAGATGTATGAAACAAGCAATGAAAAACAATAAAAAATACATGAAATATGCACTTGTACTAACTGTTGTTGTCGCACTTTCTAGTTTTTTGTTATTGAAAGTGGGAAATAAAACACAAATAGATCAAAACGGCCAAGCATATTATGAAATAGTAGAGGGAAATACAAAAATGGAAGTTCCCGTGTTTTCTGATAATACTTTAAATCAATATGTAAAGTCTTATCAAGAAAAACAATTGCAGAAAGGAAAAGAAGAAGAGCTCACATATCAAGTAGAAACCATCGGTGATTTGACACAGATTCTCTGGACAAAAAAACAAGGAGAAAGAATTCAGAAAGAGTCTATGATCTATCATAATAAGAAGAAAAAAACAATTAAATTAGGACAATTATTTCACAAATGGACTTCTGAAGAAGAAGAAAAGCTAAAAACAATAACTAGACTAGAATGGAACAAGAAAAAAAGAGAAGCTTCTTTTCCTGATTGGAATGAAGATATCAAATTGTTAGAAAATCATTGGTTTTTAAAAGATCATCAACTGTGTTTTGAAATCAATTTAGAAGGTTCTAATTATGAAATAGGAATTCCATTTTATTTATTGCGTGAAGAGATTGACTGGGATCGAGTGGGAATTCAGAAAGACGAAGAAGTTTGGTTTCAGGATTATATCAAAGATAGAAAAGTAGTTGCTTTTACATTTGATGATGGTCCAAATCCGAATACGACACCGATTTTAATAAAAGCCCTCCAAAACCGTGGAATGAATGCGACGTTCTTTATGTTGGGCACCAATGTAGAAAAACATCCTGAAACGGTAAGATTTGTTGATGAGAGTGGTTTCGAGGTGGCAAGTCATACGTATCAGCACCGTAATTTACGAAAAATTCCTGTCGAAGATCAGAATTATGAGATTTATCACACGCAAGAACTTATTCATCAAACAATCGGAAAAGATCCTACTGCTATTCGTCCTCCATATGGAAACTATAACGAAGATACACTTTCATTTATTCAGACCCCCATTGTTCTATGGAATGTAGATACTTTAGATTGGAAATACCGCGATGCGAATGAGATTTATCAGAATTCCATCGATAAAATTCAAGATGGAGATATTGTTTTAATGCACGATATATATTACCGTAGTGTTGATGCGGCTATTTTACTTGCCGATGAATTATATCAAAGAGGATATGCGATTGTTAGTGTCCAGGAATTGGCAAAAGCGAAAAATGTGACACTGATGCCAAAAGAACGTTACTATCGCTTTTCGTGATAATTACTTTGAAACAATCATATAATTTGGTATAATAAAGTGGGAGGAATCATATGAACGTAATTATTAGTGCAGGTGGTACCGGAGGCCATATTTATCCTGCTTT
>CALVJU010000082.1 GCA_944332375.1 uncultured Bacilli bacterium | reverse complement strand
ATTTGCAGAAAAAGAAAATGCTAATAAAGATATTGTTTCTTTGATAGCATTACTCCATGACGTTGATGATTACAAATTATTTGGCATGAATAATGCTGAAAATTTAACAAATACGAAAAAGATTATGGAAGATTGTAATGTAGATAAAAACACACAAGAACAAGTATGTCTTGCTCTCAGTAATATTGGCTATAGTAAAAGATTAAAGGGATTTTGTCCGACAACTCTTGAAGGTAAGATAGTATCTGATGCTGATATGTGTGATGCTTTAGGTGCTAATGGTATTTTAAGAGAATATGCCTATTGTATGAACCATAATAAACCATTTTTTGATAAAAATAATTTTCCAACTGATGAACTTATGAAAACAGAAACAGGAAATATATGTGCTAATAGTAGTGTATGCCATATATTTGAAAAAATATTAAAGCTTAAAAGTTTAATGTTGACGGAATCTGGCAAGGAAGAAGCAAAATCAAGGCACCAAATTATTGTGGAATTTTTATATCATTTATTTGATGAAGAAAATGTTCCTGAGTGGACAAGATATTTAAATGAATATTTAAAAGTTAATGTAAAGTAAGCAAAGTGGTATAGGCTTAAAGAAATATTAGAATGATATTTTCCAAGACTGACTATGTGGACAAATAAAAAACAGACTTATAAATCCTGTTAAATTCAATTTGGAGCGTTTACTAAAGGGGTTACGCACACTTTAGTAAAAAGTTCGTTTGTATTTGATGTATTAATTATAACGTTTTATTTTAAATAAATCAAACAATTATTACTTGTAATCTCAATAATTATTCAATATCCAATTTTGATTGCCTAGGTTCTTTTAAAACTTTACTAACTATATCATCAGTTTCCATATTATCATATCTTTCTTTTAAATGATTTCTCAACGAAAGCATTCTTCTATTTGCTGTAGAGACTAGTTGATTGTATGTACAGGCATATATATCAATATTAGATGAACCAAAATGATGTTCCATTTTAGATTCTACAGTATTACCTACAACGTAGGCAACAATTTTATATGCACCTATAAATAATTAATATCATTCTGTAAATGCATATTCTAGTAATATGCATTTTATTGTTATAACAAAAGAAAACTCCATTATATTAACAGAGTTCTCAAAATATTTTTAATCGAAATAATTTATTACTCACGCCATACGAAACTGACTAACATTTACATATATAATATACTATATTTTTGCATAAAAAGCAATAAAGTATATTCTTACTTCTATCACATAAGTTAGAAGTAGGTGAGTACTATGTTTTCTTTTGCTTTTGTACTATCTTCTCTTGCTGGATTATCTACTTTATTAGGGTGTATTTTTATCTTTTTTCCTATTAAAAATAAAGATAATATGATTGTTTTCGCACTTTCTTTTGCTAGTGGTGTTATGTTAACTGTAAGTATAATAGATCTCATTCCATCTAGTATTCATAGTATTCAATCTACTTTTTATTTGATACCTTCTATTCTAATTGGATGTATTTCGATTGTGATAGGAATTCTCCTTTCTATTTTTATTGATGAGAAGTTACCAAAACATCAAGATTCATTAAAGAGAGTAGGGCTATTTTCAATGGTTGCTATTATTTTACACAATATTCCTGAGGGAATTGCTACTTATCTAACAACAAACCATAATACGCGTTTAGGAATCACTCTTGCAATTGCTATCGCTCTTCATAATATCCCAGAAGGAATTACAATATCAATTCCTATCTATTTTTCTACAAAAAGCCGTTTTAAAGCCTTTTTCTACACATTACTATCTGGACTGTCTGAACCACTCGGAGCACTCCTTGCAGGGCTATTTCTACAAAATATCATGACAGATACCATTATGGGAATCTTATATGGTATCATCGCTGGAATCATGATCCATATCTCAATCTATGAATTACTTCCAAATGCATATCACCATCACAAACCTAGAAGACTCTTCACCGCTTTCCTACTAGGAGCTAGTATCATGTTATTCAGTCATGGTATATAAAAAAGAATACATGACGTATTCTTATTTCATCGACTGAGATTCATCATCATCAAAACCGATGCTTGTTTCATTTAAAGCTTCGTTTGTCTTGTTCATTTTATTATTTGCTTTGTTGTTCTTATTCATTTTGTTGTTTGCTTTTTGATTTTTTGAACAATTATTTTCAGCTTTTTGATTTTTCTTACTCATTTTCATCACCCATTACTAGTATGAACAAAGAGTAGGGAAGTATGAGAAAAAATCAGATTCTTTTACAGTTAAATTTTGGTAGATCCATTTCTTAAACAATACATATGTACGATAAACATAGAAAAAAAATTTCTATTCATATATTCCATAAATAGATCCATATCCTACATATCTTTTCTTATTTTATTTCTATTACATTTTTATCTATCAAAAGAGAGTAGTCTCGCTTCCTATCTTATTCTCTTATCTATCCATAATAGAAATATATTTCAAATCATAGAAGTTAACATAATATATATTATGATAAGTTTCTAATCTTTCTTTTTTTAACAACGTATAATCAATAAATAACAATTCCATACTATAAATAATGTTGCTCATCGATTATAATCATATCATTATTCTTAAATATTTATTTTTATCATTATATTATTATCATCAAAAATAAACTCATTATTCTTATAAGTAATCAATGATAATTATAATCAATCCATCTCCTATAGAACTAAATTCTTTCATTTCATACACGCTCTATTTTGCATCGAGAATCAAAAAGACGAATAATTTATACACCTCGATTGAAATGAATATCCCCTCTTTTTTATAAATTTTAAAGTAGGGGAAGTGATAAGAAAAAAAGATGGGCAACCATCTTAATCATATACTTTTCTTGATTGGATTTCTGCAATTTTTTCAAATACTTCAGAAGCATTTTTCTCATTGATCTCTGTATAACCTAATTCTTTGAGAGCTTGTATTTTAATTGTATTTAACTCTAATGTACGACTCATTCTTTCTTCTTGTTTTTGTTCAATTTGATTGACGAAACGACGATGAGCTTCTGCTAATTTGGCTTTAATTTCATTTGCTTTTGTTTGAGAAACGTTCCTTCCCCCACTACGGTATTTGTGATAATTGTGATATGACGTCATAGCAGAGAACATAAGACTTTCTAAAGCAAATTGTTCTTCCTCATCAAATACATATTCCATCGGTTTTACAAACCCAGTGGACTTTGCGACATATCCTAATATATATTTCAATTCATCAGAAGATTCCATGGCTTGCATAAAATGATATAGGTATAAATAGGTGTGATACCCTTCCCCACTCTGATCATCTTCTAAATGTTCTTTCATAAAGTCTATGATGTTATGTAATAAATCTGCTTGTTTTTTTCCTAAACCATGGTAAATATTAATTCGTTCATTATGATCCATATGATTCGCATCACACAGGCTATTTAAACGATTTTCCACACTCATAATATAGTCTGTATCAATCTTTAAATCTTTGATTTCCTCAACTGTTTTAATACCAAGTAAGTTTAGTAATAATACTTTTTTATCTTTTGGCCATTTATTGATATCATCTAATTCTAAATAATTATATACCATTTGTCTAGAAACTCCTAAGAATCGAGCTAGTTTTACTTTAGAAATTCCTAATTCATGTAATATATCATTTAACATCTGCATACTCCCTGCGACCTCCTATTATCATTTTATCACTTCATCGTCAAATGTCAAGTGTAAAGTAAAAGTATAATTGTTGTTAAGTTACAAATACCAGAGTTTTTTTCCTTGTTTTCTTACTTCTTTGATGATTCCTCCCCCAAGACATTGTTCTCCTAAATAAAGGACACAAGCTTGTCCTGGAGTAACAGATTTTACTCCTTGAGGATAAGATACTAAGATTTCTCCATTGTCTAAATAAGTAAGAGATACTTCATTATCTGGTTGACGATACCGAAATTTAGCACTACATTTCTCTGGTTTGACATCAGAATTAAAGTTGACTTGATCAATGATACAAGCATCACTCACTAAATAATCCGTATCTCCATAAGAAATATATAAAATATTGTTTTTTAAATCTTTTCCAACGACAAACATACGTTCTTTTGATCCACCGATATTTAATCCTCTTCTTTGTCCTATCGTATAATACATAAGTCCAATATGTTCCCCTACTTTTTTCTTTGTTTTGATATCTAAGACATCTCCAGGTTGATTTGGTAAGTAGTTTTCTAAGAATTTCGTAAAGTTTCTCTCTCCGATAAAACAAATACCAGTAGAGTCTTTTTTCTTTGCAGTAATTAAATCATATTCTTCCGCAATTTTCCGGACTTCACTCTTCTCTAAATCCCCTACTGGGAATAATACATTTTGTAATTGTTCTTTTGATACTTGACTTAAAAAATAAGTCTGGTCTTTATTACGATCCACCCCACGATATAGTTTTCCATCTATCATACGTGCATAGTGACCTGTAGCAATATAATCAGCTCCTAATTTTTTTGCTTCCTTACAAAACATATCAAATTTAATATATTTATTACACATAATATCTGGATTTGGTGTTCTTCCTTGTTTTAATTCGTCTAGGAAATAAGTAAATACATAGTCCCAATACTCACTGACAAAATCAACACGATGAAGTGGGATATCTAACTTCTCACACACTTTTAACGCATCGTTATAATCTTGTTCTTGAGGACAGATTGGCTCATTTAGATCTGGGTTTCCTAAATAATCATTGTTCATAGAACTATCCCAATTTCTCATAAATAATCCTACAACATCATATCCTTGTTTCTTTAATAAAATAGCAGCAACACTACTATCTACTCCACCTGACATTCCTACAACAACACGCATACTTATCCCTCATTTCCAAAACATATTATACTATAAAAATATATTTCTTACAAACTAGATAAAAGATAACGAAAAATGTTTGGCATGAGAAAGGTTTCTAATAAAGAAGTTCCTACTAAAAGAAGAAGACTTGTACCAAACATCAAAAGATAACGATTCATGATCTTTGAGAAATCAACTGTTTTCTTTTTGAACAGAGCAAGGACTAACATTGCAGATAGAGAAAGTGCGAACATCATAAAGAAGGTAAAAATGAGAATATTACAGATTTGATGAGGAAAGACATAGGCAATACTATAAAGAATTCCTTTTCCTTGGTATAGTTTCATCATCACGGTAATCGTAAATCCTAAAGTAAAGGCTTTCATAAAAAATAAAATTAACATAAATGGAATCCCAATGACAGAAATTCCTAATAAAAATAAGACAATAACAAAGAAGAAATTAGCGAGAAAAGATTGAAAGAAAGCTGGAATACTTTCTAGTTTTCCTTCTTTTACGGTTTGGAAAAAAGTATCTAGTGATGTTTTTACTTCATTTAAGTCTGCTTCATTTAATTGAATTGCATAAAAAGATCCAAATAAAATAGCCATAAATAGTAATGTAAAGAGAAATACCATCATACGTTTATTTGTTTTTATCTTGCGAAAGATCTTGTCCCATATCTTTTTCATAAGCCACCTCTATTTAAAGGTATGAAGTAGTTCTATTTTTATTCCTTTTTTCTTTGATTTATAGTATAATGACTCTTGAGGTGATTGGATGAAAAAGAGCCAGAAAACGAAAAAGCCGATCAATGTTAATCGTCTTGTCGCAATTATTTTATTAATTGGAATAATTCTTATGTTTATTGCTTCCTCACTGATTTACTTTCAATATTAAATTCAAATGAGACAGTGAGGTGATTGGATGAAGAAGATGAATATGATTGTAGTCTTTGACAAAGATAAGAAGCATACATTAATGTGTAAGCGTACAAAAGAGCCTTATATGGGAATGTATAATCTTGTTGGAGGAAAGATTGAAAAAGAAAATGATGGATTGAATGAAGCATACCGTGAATTATTTGAGGAAACGAATATCAAAAAAGAAGATATTGAGCTTGTTCATTTTATGAATTTTACCTATGTGACATGGGGAAAAGAATTGGAAGTCTATTATGGGGTACTAAATAAAGATGTGACACTGATTGAGGAAATGAATGAATTAGTTTGGGTACCAGTAAGTGATGATTTTTTTGATATGAATAAGTATGCAGGAGAAGGAAATATTGGTCATATCATAAAAGAGATTCAAGTTGAGATGAAAAAAAGTGATAAAAAATAGCCTTTGACGTAATTGTCAAAAGCTATTTTTTTAATTCATTCTTGTTCTATTTTCTTTTCTGTTTTGATTGGCTCTGATAGAAAAGTTGTAAGTACTGTTGTTTTGGATCTCCTAATTCCTCGTCAATATAAAGACATTTGGTATCATTTCCATCTACACGTGTAATTGCTTCTCCAAAGCTTCCGTCTAAGTGAATCGTACCTGTTAAGTAGCTTGTTTGATCGTCTGTCAAATACTGAGTAAACTGTGCTTTTGAATATTCTTTCATTTTTCCCTGATAAATTTCAAAATCATTGATCATACTAAAGATAGGTGTAAGTATTTGTTTTTGTTTGATATCATACAAGAATGCTTGCTTTGAGGTAGAAAGAATCACTTTATTTTTTTCTTTCGCAATCTGACGAATCACTGGTTGTTCACTAAATTCAGTCACTAATTCTTGGCTTTTCGCATCATACAAATACATTTCATCTTGACTAGATAATAAATATAATGATCCGATCAAATAAGTAATGGTACAGTTTTTCAATTGTTCACTATCTCTTCCAATGACTTCTTTTTCTTTGGTATTATAATAGAAACGGTTTCCATCTAATAGTGTTAATTTGACAATTCCATCATCTACTTGTTCGATTTTACGAAATAACTTGGTCTGATATGGTACAAAGTAACCAAAAGAAGAGATGGTAATTGGTTGTTCTGTTTGTGGACAATTCTTGAGAGATTCTTTTTTCATATTGCGATTGA
>CALVJU010000081.1 GCA_944332375.1 uncultured Bacilli bacterium | reverse complement strand
TATAAACTAACAATGTTTCACGTGGAACTATAAACTAACAATGTTTCACGTGGAACTATAAACTAACAATGTTTCACGTGGAACTATAAACTAACAATGTTTCACGTGGAACTATAAACTAACACTTGCATTTTTTACGAAAATATTATATTATGTAAATGCACAACGTTTATTTCTGAACCAGGTCAGGGTCGGAAGACAGCAGCCTTAAGGAACCCTAAACGTGTGTGCTTTTTTATTGGGAGTTTGATATAATGGATGAAAAATATATGAAAATTGCTTTAGAAGAAGCAAAAGTGTCCTATAGAAATGGAGATGTTCCAGTTGGAGCAGTTGTTGTGTGTGATAATAAAATAATATCTACTGCACATAATCAGAAAGAGGAAAATAAAAATGCGGTGATGCATGCAGAAATTATCGCAATTTCAAAAGCTTGTGAAGAACTAAAAACATGGCATCTTGAAAATTGTACAATCTATGTGACTTTAGAACCATGTCTCATGTGTGCCGGTGCGATGATTCAATCAAGAATAGGGAAACTGGTTTATGCAACATCAAATGAAAAGTTTGGATATGTTGAAAGTATATCCAATGTGTTGAATAATAAAAACAATAATCATCATCCAGTTATTGTTACAAACATATGCCAAGAAGAATCTCAGAAACTATTAAAAAGTTTTTTTAAAGACAAGAGGAATTGAAATGAAAATCAATTCCTTTTCATGTGGAAACGTGTTATAATATGGTATGAAATTGAAAGAGAGGTGGTAACTTGTATCAAACGTTATATAGAAAATATAGGCCTCAAACATTTGACGAAGTTGTTGGACAAGACTTGATTGTTCGTACTTTAAAAAATGAGATTAATCATAACCGATTAAATCATGCATATTTATTTACCGGCCCACGAGGAGTTGGTAAAACAAGTATTGCTAAAATATTGGCGAAAACTGTGAACTGTGAAAACTTAAAAGATTGTATTCCTTGTGGTGAATGTCCTAGTTGTTTAGAAATTAATGCAAAGCAGTCAACAGATATTATTGAGATTGATGCTGCATCAAATAATGGTGTAGATGAGATTAGAGAGTTAAGAAGCAAAGTAAATCTAGTTCCATCTACTGGAAAATATAAGGTTTATATTATTGATGAAGTACATATGCTTACTGTTGGTGCTTTTAATGCTTTACTTAAAACATTGGAAGAACCACCAGAACACATTATCTTTATTTTAGCAACTACAGATCCACATAAAATTCCATTAACAATATTATCAAGATGTCAAAGATTTGATTTTAAAAAAATTGCAATTAATGATATCGTTAAGTTGTTAGAAAAAATTGTGAAAGAGGAAAATATAAATATAGAAACTTCTGCTCTTACAACAATTGCAAGACTTGCTGACGGTGGCTTAAGGGATTCATTAAGTATGTTAGATCAAGTGATCGCATATGCATCTGATACGATTACTGAAAAAGATGTTCATGCGGTAAATGGAACATTATCACAAGAAGAACTGAAAGAGTTTTTCGAACAAATGTTTTTACATAATATAAAATACTGTATTGAATTTGTGAACCAGTGTAATGACGATGGAAAAAATTTAGTAAAACTTGGAGAAGAAATGATCGAGTTTTTAAGAAATTTATTACTGGCAAAAACAGTACCTGAACTTGTAAAAACAAATATTGAAATTTATGAAGATTTATCGAACAAAAATTCAATTTCTGATATGACAGAATTAATATATCAGTTTAATGATAGTTTGCAAAAAATGAAAAATTCAAATTATCCGAAGATGATTTTAGAATTATTAATTATAAAACAAACAGCATCAGAACAAATAAAAACATCAAATTTTGAAAAAGAATCAATTCAAGCTGAAAACAATGCTACGATTGAACAGAAAAAAACAGTTTCAAAAGGGAATGATTTCCCGGGAAATACTGTATTATCCCAACAAACTAAAGAAAAAAAGCTGGGAAATAATTCAACAGTAAAGAAAAAACTTCAAATAAACAAGGATAAGCTAGAGGAATTGAAAAAAATTAGAATTGAAAATACCCTTGCAAAATTCAATAAAAAGGAAATGTTGAAAATTAGAAATTCTCTTCATGATGAAATCAGAAGTTATTTATTAGATCCTGCTTATAGCCATCTTGCCTCTCTATTGTTAGATGGTGCTGTAAAGGCGAGCAGTGATGAATATATGATTATCGTTTTTGATGAAGAAGGAAATAGTGAAACATTTAATGAAAATTTAATTGAAATTGAAAAATTGGTTTCTGAGATCTATCATCAAAATTATAAAATGATTTCTTTAACACTTACGGAATGGGAACCAATCAAAAATGCTTTTAATACAAAAAGTAGAAATTTTCACTATCAAAATGAGACAATTCATTATGATGACATTTTTAAACACATTGGAGAAGAAGAAAAAGAACAAAATGAAATTGATGAATTGTTTGGAAATATTGTAGAATATAATTAGAAATGAGGAAAAAATATGAATATACAAGCTATGATGAAACAAGCACAAAAATTGCAAAAAGAGATGACTGATACAAAAAGTAAAATCGATAGTATGGAATTTACAGGGAAGTCATCTTGTGTGACAGTTGTGGTAAATGGAAAAAAAGAAGTGGTCCGTATCAATATTGACTCAGAAGGATTTGATAAAGAAGATATGGAAATGCTATCTGATATGATTATGATTGCAGTAAATGATGCTATGAAACAAGTGGATCGCGAAGTAGAAGATAAGATGGGAAAATATACACAAGGAATGCCAGGATTATTTTAAAGTATGAACTACCCAACAGTAATTCAAGATTTAATAGAATGCTTTAAGAAAATTCCAGGCGTGGGTGAAAAAACAGCTGAGAGATATGTACTATCCTTGCTTGAAATGGAAGAGGAAACATTAGAACATTTCTCTAATCAATTAAGAAATTTAAAAAAGAATATTGTAAGATGTAAAATTTGTAATAATTTATCTGAAAATGATGTATGTGAGATCTGTAAGGATCAATCACGAGATCATAGTACAATTTGCGTTGTAGAAGAGCCAAAAAACGTATTTTCGTTTGAAAAGGCAGGAACCTATATGGGAACATATCATGTCTTAGATGGATTAATTTCACCTCTGGAAGGGATTCGCCCGGAAAATATTAATATTCCATCTTTATTAAAAAGAGTTGAAGAAGAAAAAATTAAAGAAGTAATTATTGCTGTGAAAGCATGTGTAGAAGGAGAAACAACTGCTCTTTATATTGCTAAAAAATTAGAAGGAACAGGAGTAAAGGTGAGTAAAATCGCATATGGAATTCCATTAGGAGCTGATATGGGATATATCGACTCTTCTACATTAGAAATTTCACTTGAAAATCGTCAACAAATTTCATAATTCCATCATTGACTTCATAAATTTTTTTAGGTGATTGCTATGTTAATGCAGATAATGAAAAAGATTTATGGATTATTAAAAAGAATTATCATTAGCGCTTTTTTGTTGTATAGTTTTAATTTAGTGATGTCTCCATTAAATATCTTAATTCCTATTAATCTGATTACAGTATCGATTCTTGTCGTATTAGGAATTCCTGGATTGATATCATTATTTGTTATCTTACTTTATGTATATTAGGAGGGAAAGCATGCTTGATGATTTTAAAGTAAATCAAAAGGTTGTTTATCAAATGTTAAAAAATGCCGGTGCAAAACGGCAATTTTCTCATGCATATTTAATTGATGCCAATCATTATCCGCGAAAACTAGAGTTTGCCATGGCACTTGCAAAATTTATATTATGTGAAAATCATTATAGTAATCCCGATAATTGCGTAAATTGTACGCAATGTAAACGAATTGATGATGGTAATTTTACTGAATTAAAAATTATATCTCCAGATGGAGCTTGGATAAAAAAAGAACAATTAGAAGAATTACAAAAACAATTTTCAACAAAAGCAATAGAAAGTTCTTATAAAATTTATATTATTAATGAAGCAGAAAAAATGAATTCATCTGCTTCTAATTCTATTTTAAAATTTTTGGAAGAGCCAGAGCCAGGAATTATCGCAATCTTAATTACAGATAATATGTATCAGTTACTAGATACGATCATCTCAAGATGTCAGGTAATTTCTTTAGCTAAAGTTTCTGTTGAAACTGAAAAACGTAACCAATTAACAACAATCGAAAAACTTGCCTTCTTTTTTTCGAAAACTGGTGAAGAATATCAAGAATTTATTCAAGATGAAGGAAAAAAAGAACAAATTGAATATGTGATGAAAATGATTCAAGAAATAGAAAAAAACAAAGAACGTTCTATTTTAAAAGAAAATAAATATTGGACAAGTATATTTAACGATAAAGAAAAATTGGAGTTTGCTTTACAAATCATGTTATTATTTTATAAGGATGCTGTGCAAGAGAAAATTGGCTTATCACTAGAATTTATGGATGACTATCAAGAATTTTTAAAAACATTGGCAGAACAAAACACAACCCAACAGTTGTGCAAAAAGATGGAACTTATTATGGAGTTAAGAAAACGGATTAAGATAAATATAAATCAAAATTTATTGATCGATCAGTTGATCTTATCGTTTGTGGAGGTGTAATTGTGAAAATTATAAAAGTTGAATTTAAAAAGAATGGAATTCCTGAATATTATCAAGTAAAAGATATTGCAGTCAAACATGGAGATTCTGTGATTGTCGAAGCTGACAAAGGGGTTCAATTCGCTACTGCTATTTCTAATATTTTTGAAATGGATAACGAAAAATTTTCAGTTTCATTAAAATCAGTTATTAGAATTGCAACGAAAAAAGATACCAAACAACACAATCAGAATCTGAACGATGCGAAATATGCTTTGGAAAAAGCAAGAAAACTTGCTGCCAAAGAAGAATTGAACATGAAAATATTAGAGGCAAAATATACCTTCGATCGCGATCAATTATATTTTTATTTTTTATCAGAGAATCGTGTAGATTTTAGAAATCTTGCCAAAGAACTAGCGTCTATTTATCACACCCGTATTGAACTAAGACAAGTAGGTGTAAGAGATAAAGCAAAAGAAGTTGGTGGTATTGGAATGTGTGGAAGGGGACTTTGTTGTTCTACTTTCTTAAAAGAGTTTGAAACGGTATCAATTAATATGGCAAAAAATCAAAACTTATCTCTTAATCCAACTAAAATTAATGGACTCTGTGGACGCCTGTTGTGTTGTTTAAATTATGAAAATGAGTGTTATAAAGAATGCAGAAAAGGAATGCCAAAAGTTGGACAAACCATTACAACAGAACAAGGAACTGGTGTTGTAAAAGAAATTCAAATTTTGAAGCAAACGTATAAGGTAGAGATCCCAACAAAAGGAATCATAGAGGTACCAATCAAATGACAGAAGAAATTCATTATTTATTAAGTCCTGAGCAACAGAAAATCGTTCAGAAAAAAGATTGCTTTTCTTTTTCTTTAGATTCTGTTCTACTTCCAAATTTTGTAACAGTTCATTTAAGAACAAAAGAAATATTAGATATTGGTTGTGGAAATGCGCCAATTCCTTTAATATTATCGGAGCGAACAAAAGCTCATATTACAGGAGTTGAAATACAAAAAGAAGCATATGAGATGGCAAAAAAAAGTGTTAAACTAAACGGAAAAGAAAATCAAATCGATCTGATCCATGATGATATTAGACATTACGCAGAAGGAATCGATCATGAAATATATGATGTGATTACTTGTAATCCTCCATATTTTTCTTATCAAGATTCATCTATTGTTAGTAAAACAAACGAAAAAACAATCGCACGCCATGACAAAACATTAAAATTAGAAGACATTCTGAAAATTAGTAGAAAATTATTAAAAAATAACGGTATACTAGCTCTTGTTCAGCGACCAGAAAAATTGGTAGATATTATATATTTAATGAGAAAAAACAATATAGAACCTAAAAGAATTTTATTTATTTATCCGAAAAAGGGAAGAAATGCCAATATTTTATTGATAGAAGGAACAAAAAATGGAAAACCAGGCTTGAAAATATTAGATCCAATTTATTCCCATACTGAGAACAATGAATATACAGAGGAACTTTTAAAACTCTTAAGAATGAATGGGTGATGTAAATGATACAAAAAAGTTATGAAGATGAATTTGCTCCAGCGGTTTATTTAATTCCAACACCAATTGGTAATTTACAAGATATTACCTTACGAGCAATCGAAACATTAAAAAATGTGGATGTTGTTTTCTGTGAAGATACACGTGTTACCTCGCTTTTGTTGTCACATTTCGATATCAAAAAGAAACTATATTCCAGTCATAAGTTTAATGAAGAAGATAATAAAGAGAAACTGTTAAGCTACTTAAAAGAGGGCAAAAAAGTAGGAATTGTCAGTGACCGAGGAACGCCAATTATCAGTGATCCGGGTTATACATTAGTAAAAATCGCATTAGAAAATCATTATACCGTCATTGGACTTCCAGGTCCTACTGCTTTTGTTCCAGCACTCATTATGTCTGGACTATCTCCTCAGCCATTCTATTTTTATGGTTTTTTACAATCCAAAGAAGGTAAAAGAAGTGAAGAACTGGAACAATTAAAAAAAATAAAAGATACTTTAATTTTTTATGAGGCTCCTCATCGTATTATGAAAACATTGAATCAGATGTTAGAAGTCTTTGGAAATCGTAAAATTTGTATTGCCCGTGAAATTAGTAAAAAATTTGAAACAATATATCGTGGTACCATTCAAGAAGTGCTAGCTTCTGGGGAAGAGATGAAAGGGGAAATTGTACTATTAGTCGATGGAAATCATCAACCAGAATCCTTTGATCATCTCACAATCATTGAACATGTAAATTTATACATAAAAGAAGGATTAAAAACGATGGATGCAATCAAAAAAGTAAGCAAAGATCGTGGAATACCAAAAAAAGAAGTATATGAAGAATATCATGGAACAAGGAGGAAGTAACAATGTATTTAATTGTAGGATTAGGAAATCCAGGGAAAGAATATGAGAAGACAAGACATAATATGGGCTTTTGCCAAATCGATCGTTTCGCACAATCTCATCATGTTTCCTTTTTAAAAGAGAAATTTGGTGGAAGATATTGTGAACTTTTGATTGGAACAGAAAAAGTTATTTTATTAAAACCACAGAAATATATCAATCTTTCTGGAGAAGTCGTTCAAAAGTTTATGCAATTTTACAAAATTCCTCTTGATCATTTATTAATTATCTGTGATGATTTAGATACTCCAGTTGGTAAAATCAAATTGAAGAAAAAGGGGAGTTCTGGTGGACATAACGGGTTAAAAAATATCGAATTTCATCTCCATACAAATGAATATTGTCGTTATAAAATCGGAATCTCTAATGATAGAAAATTAGATGGGAAAGACTATGTTTTAGGTCGCTTTTCAAAAGAAGAAGAAAAAGTACTTGATGATATTTTCAATCAAGGGGTAGAGTTATTAAATGATTATTTTGTCCTTTCTTTTGATAATTTAATGAATAAATATAATAAAAAATAAAGTGGATACAGATGTGTCCTTTTTTCCGTGTGAGAGGGGTTTATATATGAAGTTTTTAGAAGAGTATATTTCTATTGATAATAATAAAAATGGTGTAACTGGTTTAACAGATGAGTTATTTTGTTACTACTTATATCGTAAATTAGTAGAAAACAAAAAAAATATCTTACTTGTAACCAATTCATTGTTTGAAGCGAACAAATATTATAAAATGATTTCTGATTACACAAAGGATGTGTATCTTTTTCCAATGGATGATTTTTTGACAAGTGAAGCGCTAGCAATTTCTCCTGAATTTAAAAATACCAGATTAGAAACGATGCTTGCTTGTTTACAAGAGAAAAATAAAATCGTTGTCACAAACTTAATGGGATATTTAAGATATTTACCAAAGAAAGAAGTTTATCAGAGTTATTTTTTAACGCTGAAAAAAGATCATGATTATCAGATGAATGAATTAATTGAACAATTGTTTAAAATGGGATATCAAAGACAGACCATTGTAAGCACAACTGGAGAGATGGCTGTAAGGGGATTTGTTATTGATTTATTTCCGATTAGTAATGAAATGCCAATTCGTATTGAGTTTTGGGGAGACACTGTTGATTCTATTCGTATGTTTGATCCAGAGACGCAACGTACGGTTAAATCGTTAGAAGAAATCACGATTCACCCAAATACAGAATTTTTAACAGAAAAAGCTGTTTATGTTGAAGATTCTCATCATCGTTTTTTACCAGAATATGGGAAAGTGAGTTCTATTCAAGAATACTTAACAGAGTGTTCAATTGTGTATTCTGATTATCAACAGATTTGTGCTGGGTATGAGAATTTATTGGATGAAATATTTCACTATAACATCCAACTAGAACTTCCTGGAGATACGAAATACATGAATGACTTCTATGAACTAGATCATTCTGCAAAAGATCATTTTTACTATATGGGAGTAGAAAATCTCGCGAAGAAAGTTGATTTACAAAAATTTCACTCAACAGATATTACATTTTCACCAAAGGGAGTAGAAGAAATTAGGAAATATTTACTAGAACAGATAAAAAAGGGAATGACAATTGTTCTCTCTTTGAGAGATCGTTATCAAGTCAATCATTTGTTAGAAGAATTAAATATGGAAGATGCGTTATTTGTCGATCAAGAACACATTGTGAAACATAAAATCAATGCGATTGTGTTTCCACTAGTAAAAGGATTTATCATCAATGATCTTCTTGTTTTGACAGAAACTGAGTTATTTCACAAAACAAATGAAAGAATAGTATATAAGACGAATTTTAAATTTGGTACAAAAATTAGAGATATTAACAAATTAAATGTTGGTGATTATATTGTCCATGCTGTTCATGGAATTGGAAGGTATATTGGAATTAAATCATTATTAAAAAATGGATTAGAGAAAGATTATTTAGTATTAGAGTATAAAGATCAAGACAAATTATATATTCCTGTTGAGAAGATTGATTCCATTAGTAAGTATTCTTCTAATGAAGGAATTCAACCTAGATTAAACAAATTAGGTGGAAGTGAATGGGCAAAAACAAAATTACGTGTAAAAAAGAGAATTGAAAATATTGCATCAGAACTTTTAAGAATGTATGCACTAAGAGAGACAAAAGAGGGATATGCTTTTGTAAAAGATGATGAAGATCAGTTGACATTTGAAAAGGAATTTCCTTATGAACCAACAAGTGATCAGTTAAAAGTTACAGAAGAAATAAAAAAAGATATGGAATCTCCCCATCCAATGGATCGTCTTTTATGTGGTGATGTCGGATTTGGAAAAACGGAAGTGGCTTTTCGAGCGATGTTCAAAGCTGTTTTGAGTGGAAAACAAGTTGCTTTTCTTTGTCCAACAACGATTTTATCTAAACAACACTATCAGAATGCTCTTCAGAGATTTGCGAATTTTCCGGTGCGTATCGTACTATTGAATCGATTTATATCAGCAAAGGAAACAAAACAAATTTTGGAAGACTTAGAACAAGGGAAAGTGGATATTTTAATTGGTACTCATAGAATATTGAGTAATGATATAAAATTTAAAGATTTAGGATTGCTTGTCATTGATGAAGAACAAAGATTTGGGGTAAAACATAAAGAAAAGATTAAAGAATATCGTAATACGATTGATGTTTTAACTTTATCTGCAACACCAATTCCTCGTACTTTACAATTGTCAATGTCCGGTGTTCGCAGTTTATCACTAATTGAAACGCCTCCAGTGAATCGTTATCCAGTACAAACCTATGTTGTAGGCTATAATAAACCGCTATTGAAAGACGCAATATATAAAGAGTTATCTCGAAATGGACAAGTATTTATTTTATATAATCATATTGATGATATGACTGCGAAAGTATCCGAAATCGAAAGACTAATTCCGGATGCGAAAGTAATTTCTGCTCATGGACGAATGGATAAATATCAATTAGAATCCGTTATGCAAAAATTTATTGATCACGAATATGATATATTAATTTGTACGACCATCATAGAAACGGGAATCGATATTCCAAACGTGAATACATTGATTATTATGGATGCGGATCGTTTTGGATTATCTCAGTTATATCAAATTCGTGGTCGCGTTGGACGTAGTGATAAAATAGCTTATTGTTATCTCATGTACAATGATTCTAAAGTATTAAATGAAACAGCAAAAAAAAGATTGAATGTCATTAAAGAGTTTACGGAACTAGGAAGTGGTTTTTCTATCGCAATGAGAGATTTATCTATCCGTGGTGCTGGAGACATTTTAGGAAGTGAACAAGCAGGTTTTATCGATACAGTAGGAATAGAGTTGTTCTTAAAAATGTTAAATGATGAAATTTCTAAATTAAAGGGAGAAAAAACATCAGAAACAGAAAAAGAACCTGCAATGCCACTTCTTGATGTTTCTACCACAATTCGTAATGATTATGTCGAAGAAGAAGATTTGAAAATTGAAATTCACAAGATGATTAATACAATTGATTCTAAAGAGAAATTGGTTGAGGTAAAAAAAGACTTAGAGGATCGTTTCGGCCATATTACAGAAGAAATGCTGATCTATATGCACGAAGAATGGTTTGAAAAATTAGCAAACGAACTTCATATTACCAAAGTAAGACAGACAAAGAATTTTATCGAAGTATTTATTCCAAATGAAATTATGCAGTATTTAAAAGGAGATCAATTGTTTTATGAAGTGTCACAACTTTCTCATATGTTTCGCTTTTCTATGAAAGAACAACAATTGGTAATTACTCTAGATATTGTAAAATTGGATCAACATTTTATCTATTATTTAATTGATTTATTAGAATTAATCAAAAAACAATGGAAAGAGGGAAAAGAGGCGTCGTCATGATGCTTCTTTTATTTCCCGGGAAATGAAAAAGCCATGGACTAATCCATGACTCTCATAACATTTGGAATAATTTGTTTTTTTCGGGAAATAATATTATTCAAATATTCTCCCTGTTGAATTTCCTTTAAATTAAAGGCATCTTTAAATATTTCCTGAGCTTTTGTATTATAATAAACATAAGAACCATTTTTCATAATGTCAGTGACAAATAACCCTACTACAGCATAATCATTATTGACAGCAACTCTTTCAATCAAATCAATAAATTTATTTTCATTCTTTTTGATCTCATCGATATTGAGTGTGAAAATCTGTCCAATTCCTATTTTTGAATTATCCATTTTGAAATTTTTAAAGTCATTATATAAAATTTGTTCTTCTGTCATTCCTTTAATAGAAGATCCTGCTTTAAACATATCATATGCATATTCAGAAGGATTGATTTCTGCGATTTTAGATAGTTCTTCGATTGCTTTTTTATCTAACTCAGTAGTAGTAGGAGATTTCATGAGTAATGTGTCAGAGATGATTCCTGAAACCATCAAACCAGCAATATTTTTAGGAATTTCAATTTGATGTTCTTGATACATCATGTAAATAATTGTATTTGAACTTCCAACCGGCATATTTCTAAAGTTAATTGGTTTTGAAGTACCAATTTTGCCAATATTGTGGTGATCAACAATTTCTAAAATTTCTGCTTCTTCTAATCCATCTACTGATTGTTCCATAGAGTTATGATCTACTAAAATAACCTGTTTTGGTCTTTTATCGTTCATATCAGCAAGGCGAAATAATCCCAAACAAATTCCATTATTGTCAATTACAGGATAATTACTGTAACGATATTTTTTAGAAAGATCAGTAATATCATTTAAATAATCATTTTCATTAACTGCAATGACACTATCTGAATGGACAATAGTTGATACATAATTACTTAGACCAATTACTTTTGCTACACTAAATGTATCCATACTTGTACGAATGATATTTACTTTATTTTTTTCGGCAATTTTTAAGTGCTCTTCTTTAATCATTCCATTTCCCGTAACAATAATTAATTTTGCGTGATTCATTACTGCATTTTCAATAATACTGTGACGATCTCCTACAATTAAGATCGTTTCTTCATTTACATTAATATTTTCAAGGAAAGTAGTACTTCTATAAGATGCGATTAAAGTATTTCCTGTGATTTCCTCATCATATTTCAAAATTTCTTCTCCATTTAAAATAGAGTGTATATTTTTGTAGGATGTTTTGATATGCGCTAAATCTCCAACAATTTGTTCTGCTGCAATACTTTTCATCGAAACAATTCCAAGCAACTTCTGATTATCATCAACAATTGGTAAAGTAGTTGCTTGTTTTTTTAACATGTGATAAAAAGCAGCATAAATAGATTCTTTTGCAAATATAAAGTTATTTTTTTGATATTCAAAATCTTTTACTTGCAATTTCACATCATTTAAATATTTTGGTTGTTTTGTTTTAAAGTACTTTAAAACAAATTTTGATTCATTATTGATATCTCCTAATACTCTTGGTTCTGTATGAAACCCTAATTGATTTTTTAAATATGATAAACTAATTGAAGCAGTAACACTGTCAGTATCTGGTTTTTTATGCCCAAATATAAATGTTTTTTCCATATTCTCCTCCTTCATCGCCAAAAGTGGTTTACTTATTATAGCACATTTTTTCTTTCTTGATAAGTATAAAATGTCAATTTTCACACATTCTATACATTAGAAAGAGAGGAAGTTATGAAAGCAACAGGTGTCGTAAGAAGAATTGATGAGTTAGGTAGAATTGTAATACCCAAAGAAATTAGGAAAACCCTTCGTATTCGAGAAGGAGAAAATCTAGAAATCTTTCTCGATGATCAAGAAAATATTGTATTAAAAAAATATTTTGTGCTCAACCATTTTGCAGAAGAAGCAAAAACATTTGTCGATACCATTTATCACTTAACAAGACATAGTGTGATTATTACAGACACGGATAAAGTAATCGCTATGGCTGGTGTGGAAAAGGAACTATTGGATCAAAAACCAATTAGTGAACAGTTGAAAGATATTATTGCTCGTAGAGATAAAATGTTTGAAAAAAATAAAAAAAAGATACAAGTGGTGGAAAAACAAGAGATGGAAGTTTGCTTTTCTTATGCGACAATTATTGCAAACGGAGATGCATGTGGTCTGGTCTTAACATATAGTAAAGATACTTTAAAAGAAGAAGAAAAAGAATTTATAGAATTAACTGCTCTTGTCTTATCGAAACAATTAGAAAATTAATTTTCTTGGCAAATAGAAAAAAATATGATATAATCGTCCATGTAAAAACGTTGAAGGAAAGAAAAGTTAGAGTATTTTTTAAAGAGAGTTCATGTTTGGTGAAAATGAATAAAAAGAAATAACTGGAAATGGTTCTGGAGTTGATGATTCGATAGGTAGGATGATACGGGTAGTTCCTGTTAACAACTATGAGGTAGCGATAGCTATAAATTAAGGTGGTACCACGTATTTCACGTCCTTATCTGGGATGTGATTTTTTTTGGAGGAAATATGGGAAGACATTTTGAAAAAATTAGTTTTGAACAATTTAAAAAAGATATCAAAGATGATAGAGAAACATATGAGGAATATGAGTTGCCAACGCGAAGTACAAAACATAGTGCTGGTTATGACTTTAGAGCAATCTATGATTTTACTATTATGCCTGGTGAAGAGAAGAAGATTTATACCGGCTGTAAAGTAAAAATGGAGCCAGATGAAGCGTTAATGCTTTATGTACGTGGAAGTGTTGGTACGAAGTTTGGAGTACGATTGACCAATAGTGTAGGAATTATTGATAGTGATTATTATAACAATCCAACGAATGAAGGACATTTTTTATTTCCGCTGTATAATTCTGGAGTTACCCCTTACGTTGTAAAAAAAGGAGAAGCATATGGACAAGGTATTTTTCAAAAATATTTAACCGTCGATGATGAAGATGAAATTACAGAAGAGAGAGTCTATGGATTTGGCTCAACAAATTAGGAGGAAGAGATATGGAAAAGAAAAAATATTATATTTCAACAGCAATTGCTTATACATCTGCAAAACCACATATTGGAAATACTTATGAAATTGTTTTAGCAGATGCGATTGCTCGTTTTAAACGTTTAGAAGGTTATGATGTTTATTTTCAAACAGGTACGGATGAACATGGAGAGAAGATTCAACAAAAAGCCGAAGAAGCAGGAAAAAAACCACAAGAATTTGTTGATGATATCGTTACTGAAGTCAAAAGTATTTGGGATTGTATGAATACAAGTTATGATAAGTTTGTTCGTACAACAGATCCTGAACATATGAAAAAAGTAGAACAGATTTTTGTAAGATTATATCAACAAGGTGATATTTATAAAGGAGTATATGAAGGGTTGTATTGTACTCCATGTGAATCATTTTTTACTGAATCACAACTAGTTGATGGGAAATGCCCTGACTGTGGTAGAGAAGTTAAGAAGGCAAGTGAAGAAGCTTATTTCTTCCGTTTAGATAAATATGCAAAACGTTTGGAAGAATATATTGAAACACATCCTGATTTTATTCAACCTGAATCTCGTAAAAATGAGATTATGAATAATTTTATCAAACCAGGATTACAAGATTTATGCGTTTCAAGAACTTCTTTTGATTGGGGAGTTCCTGTTCCATTTGATAAAAAACATGTTGTCTATGTATGGATTGACGCTTTAAGTAATTATATTACATTCTTGGGGTATGATATCAATGGAAATCATAGCGAAGCGTTTAAAAAGTATTGGCCTGCAGATGTTCATTTAATAGGAAAAGATATATTAAGATTTCACACAATTTATTGGCCTGTTATGTTAATGGCATTAGATTTACCACTTCCTAAAAAAATATTTGGTCATCCTTGGATTATTGCTGGTGATGACAAGATGAGTAAGTCAAAAGGTAATATTATGTATGCAGATGATTTGGTTCAACAGTTTGGTGTGGATGCTGTAAGATATTATGTATTACATGAGATTCCGTTTGCAAGTGATGGAACAATCACATATGATCTAATAATTGAACGTATCAATTCTGATCTGGCAAATGTTCTTGGTAACTTAGTAAATCGTACTATTAGTATGGTTCGCAAATACTTTGATGGAACAGTTCACGCACCATCTAATCTTACAGAATTAGATGAAGAATTTAAAAAGAATATTCTTCTTGTGAAAGAACAAACAGTTTCTAAGATGGATGAGTTACGTGTTGCAGATGCCTTAGAAGAAATTATTCAATTATTTAGAAGATGTAATAAATATATTGATGAAACAACCCCATGGACTCTAGCCAAAGAGGAATCTACCAAAGAACGATTAAATGATGTTTTATATTTACTACTAGAAGGAATTCGTCATGGAGCAGTTTTATTTCAAGCCTTTTTACCAGATACTGCTCAATCGATCTTTGAACAAATCAATACGGATTGTACTTCTTTCACATCATTAGACCAATTTGATGGAATTGGAAAAACAATCGAAGTCGGAGAACCACATCCTCTATTTGCACGTATTGATAAAGAAAAGAAATTACAAGAGTTAAACCAAAAGTAATCTTTTGTAGAAAAAAATTGTAAAATGTTGTAAATTGTATGCGGAAAGTAAGCAAAATGATTTGATATCTTGCTGTAATTCCTGTATAGTTTAAAGTAGGTTGTACAATAAAGGAGAGAAATCATGTCAATTCTAAAAGATAAGAAAACAAGATCAGTGATACTTGTGTTAAGTTTTCTTGCATTTTTAGTTTTAGGTAGTGCGATTGTTGATTCGAACCCCTTTGATTTCGCATATTTTATTGTGATTATACTTACTATAGGGAGATACATTTATATTCAAAATCACGAGGAGGAATAAAAACATATTAGAGAGATTCTGATATGTTTTTTCGTTGTGCTTTTTTTTGTTCTATGTTATGATTTTTTCGGGAGGAACAAGATATGGTAGATACACATTGTCATTTATTATTAGAAGAATATCAAACAGAAGAACATTTAAAAGAAATCATAGAGCATATGAAAGATCATAAAATGATTACTGCAAGTACTAATCGTAAAAATATAGATGAGACATTAAATATTGTAAAGAACTATGAAAATGTATACGGAGTGATTGGAATTCATCCTGATTCAGTAAACGATGGAACAGAAGAGAACTTAAACGATATTGAGGAACATCTCCACGATGAGAAAATCGTCGGAATTGGTGAGATTGGACTAGATTATCACTATTCCAAAGAAGATCGTGAAAAGCAGATAGAACTGTTTCGAAAACAACTCTTGTTAGCAAAAAAATATCACCTTCCTTGTGTCATTCACAGTAGAGATGCTTTAGAAGATACATATCATATATTAAAGGATGTGATAGATGGTAGTTTTCCTGTCGTTCTACATTGTTATGGATATTCTGTAGAAATGGCAAAAGAGTTTTTAAAATTGGGTGTTTTCTTTGGAATAGGAGGGGTTGTCACGTTTAAAAATAGTAAAAAACTAGTAGAAGTAGTCAAAGAAATTCCCTTAGAACATTTATTGTTAGAAACAGATAGTCCTTATTTATCTCCAGAACCATATCGTGGAAAAGAAAATGAACCAGCAAGATTAATTTATATTGCCGAAAAAATTGCGCAAATTAAAAATATAAAAGTAGAAAAAGTCTTAGAAATAACGACAAAAACCGCAATTCGTCAATTTGACTTAACATAGTAATTTTGATATACTTTTACTAGTCAATATATAATCTTGAGGTGACAATTATGAATATATATTTACTGCGACTACTCGGTAAATGGCTTAGTTTAGTGGTAGTCGGAGCATTATCTTTATTTCAAAATATTGGAATTGATTCCCATCAAATGAGAATTGATAATCCAACAAGAAATATGAATTTAACAGTCGAAAATCAAGTGATTGCTCACGAGACACAGACAGTATATACGAAGAGTTTGCCCAATGGAGTTACAAAAGTAATTCAAGAAGGGCAAGATGGATTGATTATTCCTGGAGCAAATGGAACGACTTCTGTTGTAGAAGAAATGGTTCCTGCTGTTGTTCAAGTTGGAAATGGTGGCTCAGAAAAGTATGTTGGTAAAATGTCTGGATATGGACCAGATTGTGTTGGATGTAGTAAAACAGGAAATGTTTCTTGTCATACGGAAAATGGTGGGAAACATAGTTTGATCTACGATGGAATTTATTATCAAGATGATGAATATGGTAGTGTTCGTATTTTAGCAGCAGCGAAAACGGTTTTTCCTTGTGGAACGATCATTGAAATTAATAATGGAATCAATGAGCCATTTCTAGGTGTTGTATTAGACAGTGGTTCTAGCATGCAGAAAGCATGGGATAATAACCGTACTGTTTGGATTGATTTAGCGTATGCTTCTCAAAGTGATGCTAGAAATACTACAACTCCAGGTGGAAATGGAATTGAATTTACGGTCAAAAGATATGGATTTTAAAGAGCGTTTGCTCTTTTTTCTTTTGATATCTTGTATCTGAAATGGAACTTTTGTTATAATAAGTAAAAAAAGAGGGGATCATATGGAGTATTCACCAAAGAAAATGCAAGAAAATCTAACAGATCATCAATTTTATTTTAAAAAAAATTATGGTCAAAACTTTATTATCGATAAAAATATCATCAATAAAATTGTACAGGCAAGTGATATTGATTCAGATACAATTGTCATTGAAGTAGGGCCTGGTGCAGGTTCTTTGACACTAGGATTGGCACATAGTGCTAAGCAAGTACAATGTTATGAAATTGATCAAACATTACAACCGATTCTGGATGAAAATTTAAAAAGTGTTGATAATGTAATCATTTACTATGAAGACTTTTTAAAAAGTAATCCTATGAAACATTTAAAAGATCAAACTTATTCGAAACTATATGTTATTGGAAATTTACCTTACTATATTACAACACCAATTATTATAAAAATTATAGAAGAACAATTGCCAGTAGATAAAATGATTGTTATGGTACAAAAAGAAGTAGGAGATCGTTTTAAAGCAACACCTGGAACAAGGGATTATGGGTCACTGACAGTATTTTTGAATTATTACTATGAAACTCGAAAATTATTGGATGTGAGTAGAAATGTTTTCTTGCCAAAACCAAATGTAGATAGTATTGTTGTAGAATTCTCTCGTAAGAAAGAATTACTTCCACTAGAAAACGAAACATTCTTTTTCCAATTTGTAAGAGATTGTTTTAAACAGAAAAGAAAGAATTTACGTAACAATTTAAAAGCCTATGACTTAGAACAAATGGAAATATCGTTAAAACAAGCGGGTTATAGTTTACAAGATCGTGCTGAAAAATTGTCTTTAGAAGCATTTGTCCAAGTTGCCAATGAATATGTTAGAAAGAAGGAGAATGTATGATTGAAGTAATTTATTTTATTATCTTTTTATTATTTGTATTTGCGAGTTTTCTTGTTCTATTAAAAACATTAGATCTTTTTTACTTAAAGTCTTTATTTAAGACCATTACCAGTTTGCTGATCATCTTCTTTGTCGTTGTTTTTCCTTTTGTAGGAATTTACTGTATCGCACAACTTTTTCACCATGAGACGATCATTCAATTCTTTGAAACAAGTTTTTTAGGATTAAAAATCACGACATTTTTTCAAAACTATTTTATGCCTCTTTACTTCTTGTTCTGTATTGGAACATTGATTGTTATGACATTAATTTCATTAGGAAAAATTCAAAAACAGTCAACTAAACCATTTAAAGTACCTGATGGAAACGATGTCAGAAATGATCGATTGATGTTGAAAGAAAAACAATATCAGATTCGTCCATTAGAGAAAAATGATGCAGAGGAATTGTTAACTTGGTTAACAAATGAAGAAGTATTAGAACGATATGATGGTAGAGACTGTGCTTATACGGCTTCTTCTATTCAAAAGAGATATTATAATAAGGAAACCATTTCTCGTTATATTTTAGTAAAAGGAGAAGAAAAAATAGGGTATTTACAATATTATCCATTAACTAAAACAGAGTTAACAAAATATCATTTTGGAATTGAATCTACTGTATATGGAATTGATTATTTTATTGGAGTTCCTAAGTATTTTAAAAAATCGATTCAAGAACAGTATTTAAGAATGATTTGTACCTACTTATTAGATCACGATGTAGATCTTCTTGTTGCTGATCCTCTGATTTCTAATCGCATTGATATTGAGAGTTACGAAGCTTGTGGCTTTGAAGTTTATCGTACTCTGCCACATCATCGCTTACATGAAGGAAAATACCAAGATTGTTATTTAATGAAGTGTGAAAAAGTAAAACAGAAAGAGCCTAGAAAGAAGAAAAGTAAAAAGAAGAGTCAATCATAGTCAAGGAAGAGTGAAATACTTTTCTTTTTTTTACAATTTTATACAAAAAACAGAGTATATGTTTTGTTTGAAAAGTTTTTTTGAAACTTTAATGTACTTTGTGTTATGATATAGTTGCAAGTGAAAAAGGAAGGATTAATGTTGAAAGATGAACAAGAAGTGGGATATTGTATTAAAAGATGAGATGAAAAAAGATTATTTTCGAAAATTGGGTACATTTGTCAAACAGGAATATGCGACAAAGCGTTGTTTTCCTGAATATAAAAATATTTTCAATGCGCTTCGTTATACAGACTATGATGAAGTGAAAGTGGTTATACTAGGACAAGATCCTTATCATGGTGTTGGAGAAGCACATGGACTTTCTTTTTCGGTACAGGAGGGTTGTAGAAGACCGCCTTCTTTGGATAATATCTTCAAAGAATTGGAAGATGATTTAAATATTCACCGAGAAAAGAATGATTTGACGGATTGGGCAAAGCAAGGTGTGTTACTGTTAAACTCTATTATGTCTGTAGAGATGGATCGTCCCCTTTCTCATCAGAATCATGGCTGGGAACAATTTACTGATACTATTATTCAAAAATTAAATGAAAGAGAGAAGCCTCTTGTATTTGTTTTATGGGGAAGTTATGCGAGAAGTAAGAAAGTACTAATTACAAATCCAAAACATAAAATAATTGAGAGTGTACATCCTTCTCCTTTATCTGCGTATCGTGGTTTTTTTGGAAGTAAGCCGTTTTCTCAGATTAATCAGTTTTTGAAGGAGACGGGACAAGAGGAGATTCGTTGGTAGCATGAATGAAGTACGTGAGTTTTTAGTTAAGTTATTCAAACCAGGAGATAAAGTCGTTATCGCAGTTTCAGGAGGCCCTGATTCAATGGCACTTCTTCATCTTTTATGGGCATTAAAAGAGAAGTGTCAAATAGAACTTGTTTGTGCACATGTTCACCATAATATGCGAAAAGAAAGTGATGAGGAAAAACGATTTTTAGAAAGTTATTGTAAGGAACATCAGATTTTGTTTGAATTTTATAAAATTGAACATTATGAAAAGGATAATTTTCACCAGGAAGCTAGAACGCTTCGTTATCGCTTTTTCGAAGAGATAGTAAAGAAGCACCATGCGAATTATCTTTTTACTGCACATCATGGAGATGATTTGATGGAAACCATTTTAATGCGTTTGGTAAGGGGATCTACTTTGTATGGTTATCATGGGTTTTCTAAGGTGACAAATCACACTTTCTATTCGCTTGTAAGACCATTGATTACTGTGACAAGAGATGAGATTATGGGATATTTAAATGAATATGAAATTCCGTATGTAATTGATGGTAGTAATCTGAAAGATGATTATACAAGAAATCGTTATCGTAAGTATGTTCTTCCTACATTGAAAAAGGAAAATCGTCAGGTTCATCATAAATTTTATCAGTTTAGTCAGATGTTAGAGGAAAGTGATCAAGTGATTCAAATGGTTGTGGATCAGAAGTTAAAAGAAGTATATGTGAATCAGAGACTTCATTTGGCTTCTTTCCATAAAGAATCTAGTTATTTACAGAAAAGAATCTTGCAATCCATTCTTGTATCCGTATATCAAGAACAGTTGAATTTGGTGGAAGAGAAGCACATCGTAGAAATGATGAAGTTTCTTTCTTGTACAAAAGCAAATGCTTCTATGTCATTACCGAATCATGTTTTTTTGGTAAAGGAATATGAAGAGGCATATTTTACTAGTACGATAGAAAAAAAAGAATATTGTGATTGTTTCCATGGAAAGTTTGTTCTTCCAAATGGTTCTATGATTGAACAAGTAGAAGAGAGTGAGAAGGATGATAACTTCACTTGTCGTTTAGATACCAATGAGATCTCTTTGCCACTGACAATTCGTACAAGAAAAGTAGGAGATCGTATGGAAGTAAAAGGATTAAAAGGTACAAAAAAAATAAACGATATCTTTACAAATGAGAAGATTCCAAAAGGGTTACGTGATGAGTGGCCAATCGTTACAGATGCGAACGGAATCATAGTTTGGTTACCAGGCCTAAAAAAAACGAAATTTGATAGAACAAAAGATAGAAAGTATGATATAATACTAAGGTATTCTTTGAAGAAGGAGGGTTTGAATGAATAAGAAAGCCATTAAAAAGGGAATATTACCATATATCATTTTATTATTTATTATGTTTGCAATCCTTTATTTTTTTAATATGATGAATCAAAGAGTTAATATTCTTACTTATGATGAATTCATGAAAGAAGCCAATGAAGGAAATGTAGAAGAAGTTTTAATTACACCACGATCTCGTGCGAGTGTTTATGAAATCTCAGGTACTTTAAAAGAATATGAGGATAATGAATCATTCTTTTTAAGAGTTCCATTAGATAGTGATGTGATGTCTAATATCTTAGATATCCAAAAAGAAGAATCTTTTAAATTGGATACTTCCACAGATCCAGATTCTAGTACATTCTTGTTATTTTTAGTAAATGTTCTTCCAATGGTGATTTTAATTGGTGGTGCATTCTTCTTGATTACAAGACAAATGGGTAGTGCCAATAAGTCTATGGATTTTGGACGTAGTCGTGCCCGTTTGAATGAAGATAATAAGAAAGTAACATTTAAAGATGTTGCTGGATTGGATGAGGAAAAAGAAGAAGTTGCTGAATTAATTGATTTCTTAAAGAGTCCTAAAAAGTTTCAACGTTTAGGAGCACGTATTCCAAAAGGAGTATTATTAGTTGGTCCTCCAGGAACAGGTAAAACATTACTTGCCCGTGCAGTAGCAGGAGAAGCCAATGTACCATTCTATTACATCAGTGGTTCTGAATTCGTAGAATTATTCGTCGGAGTCGGAGCAAGCCGTGTTAGAGATATGTTTAAACAAGCAAAACACAATGCTCCATGCTTAATCTTTATCGATGAAATTGATGCGGTAGGACGTCAAAGAGGAGCTGGTTTAGGTGGAGGTCACGATGAACGTGAACAAACATTAAACCAATTATTAACAGAAATGGATGGATTTGGTTCTAATGAAGGAATTATAATTATTGCTGCAACAAACCGTCCAGATGTATTAGATCCAGCTTTACTTCGTCCAGGTCGTTTTGATCGCCAAGTAACAGTAAATTTACCTGATATTAAGGGAAGAGAAGAAATCTTACAAGTTCATGCAAGAGGAAAGACATTCTCTCCAAACGTTTCTCTTGCTAATATCGCAAAAAGAACAGTTGGATTTAGTGGAGCAGACTTAGAAAACTTATTAAACGAAGCTGCCCTCTTAGCAGTAAGACGTAATAAAAATCAAATTACAATGGCTGAAATAGATGAAGCACATGACCGTGTTATGATGGGACCTGCAAAAAAGAGTCATAAATACACAGAGAAAGAAAAACGCACAGTCGCATATCATGAAGCTGGTCATGCCGTATTAGGTATTAAACTAGATAATGCCAATGAAGTTCAAAAAATTACGATTGTTCCAAGAGGAAATGCTGGTGGATATAACTTAATGCTTCCAAAAGAAGAAACATATCTATCAACAAAACAAGAATTATTAGAACGTATTATGGGACTTCTTGGTGGTCGTGTTGCTGAAGAAATCGTATTTAACGAAGTAACAACAGGAGCTCATAATGATTTTGAGCAAGCAACAAAAATTGCTCGTGCTATGGTAACAGAATATGGTATGAGTGATTTAGGACCAGTTCAATTTGAACATCAAGAAAGTAGTGTCTTCTTAGGTAGAGATTATAATAAGAGTCGTAATTTCTCAGGGCAAGTTGCTTTTGAAATCGATCAAGAACAACGTAAGATTATCAATGAATGTTATGAAAAAGCAAAGAAAGTGGTAAAAGAAAATCGTAAATTATTAGATTTAATTGCCAATGCCTTACTGGAAAATGAAACACTTACCAAAGAACAAATCGATTACTTAGTAGAACATGGTAAGATGCCAGAAGAAGACAAAGAAGAAGTCATTGTCGATACAGCGGAAGAAGAAACAACATCACAAGAAACAGAATTTGAAGAACTTTCATACAATGATTTAAGTAAAGAATTATTATATGAATTATGTAAAGAAAGAAATCTTGATGTAACAAAAGAAATGACAAAAGAAGAGTTAATTGACTTATTAAAGGAAGATGATAAAGAAGAGTAATCATCTTCTTTTTTCTTGACTAATAAAAGAAAAATGAGATATAATGGTCATATAATAGAAAGAGGGTTTCTATCATGAGAAAGTATATGAAAAATGGGCTTCAATTGTTCTTATGTTTGTGTGCAATCTTCCTTTTTACAACAGGTTGTGGATGTGATAAAAAAGAAGAAACACCACAGACCAATACCAATGTTGAAACAAAGGCAGTGACATTTGATGATCAAACAGTAGAAGGTTTGAATTTCACAGGTGCTAGTATTGTTTATGACGATGAAATTAGTCAAATTGTGGTAACAGTTCAAAATACACAAGAACAGGCAGTTACAGTAGATACTGTAAATATGTCATTCTATGATAAAGATGATAATTTACTTGTTCAAACAGTTGGTTATGTTGGAGATGAACTCGCAGCGGGTGAAAGTAGTCAAATCGTTTCTAATGTAACGGAAGATTTAAGAGAGGCAACCAAAGTCGTTTATGAAATTGCAAGATAAGTTCTTGCTTTTTTCTTCGAAACATGGACAATGACTGGAAACTTTGATACAATATTAGTTAGATATGATTAGAAAATGGTGGTATTATGGGAAAGGTGATTTCACTTGTAAATCAAAAGGGAGGTGTCGGAAAAACAACTTCCAGTATTAATTTAGCAGCATCCCTTGGAGTGCTTAAAAAAAAGGTTTTATTAATCGATTTAGATCCACAGGGAAATACAACAACGGGAGTAGGTATTAATAAAGCAGATGTGAATAAAAGTGTATACGATCTATTAATTGATGAAGCAACTCTAGATGAAGTGATGATTAAAACGAAATTTAAAAATTTATATGTAATCCCTGCTACCATTAATTTGGCAGGGGTTGATATTGAATTGATCGATAAAAGTAAGCAAGATCCGACATTTGTAAAAGGAGCACAATTAAAAAAATATATTGATCAAGTTAAAGATGTATTTGATTTCATTATTATTGATTGTCCTCCATCTTTAGGAATTTTAACAACAAATGCATTAACTGCTTCTGATGGGGTAATTATTCCTGTACAATGTGAGTTCTTTGCTTTAGAAGGAATTATGCAACTATTGAATACAATTATGTTAGCACAAAAGAATTTAAATCCTAATTTAACGATTGAAGGAGTATTACTGACAATGTTAAATTCAAGAACAAATCTAGGATTAGAGGTTGTTGAAGACATTAAAAGTTATTTTAAAGAACGTGTATATGATACGATTATTCCAAGACTTGTACGTTTGTCAGAGGCACCAAGTCATGGCGAACCGATCTTGGTTTATGACCCACAAAGTAGAGGTACAGAAGCATATTTAAACCTTGCAAAGGAAGTGATCGAAAGAAATGGAAACTAAAAAAAGAGCGCTTGGAAGAGGATTAGAACAACTCTTTTCTCAAGAAGCAATTCAAGTAGAAGAGTTAGAAAAACAGATCTATGAATCTACTCCAAAAGAAGAAATTGTGGAATTAGATATTGATGAATTAAGACCAAATCCATATCAACCTCGTACAGTATTTCATGAAGAACAGTTACAAGAACTTGCATCTTCTATTAAAGAACATGGTGTTTTCCAACCAATTATCGTAAAAAAGAGTATCAAAGGATATGATATTATCGCTGGAGAACGTCGTTATCGCGCTAGTAAATTGGCTGGTTTAAAGAAGATCCCGGCAATTGTAAGAACATTTACTGATGAACAAATGATGGAAATCGCTCTTTTGGAAAATTTACAGCGTGAAAATTTAAGTCCTATGGAAGAGGCAAAAGCATATCAATCTATGATTGAAAAATTACATCTGACACAAGATGAACTATCAAAGAAGGTTGGAAAGAGTCGTAGTCATTTAACAAATATGTTAGGACTATTACGTTTACCAAAAGAAGTTCAGACGTTAGTAAATGATGAGAAGTTATCTATGGGACATGCTCGTGCGCTTAGTAAATTGGAAAATACAGAAGAAATTATTCAAATGGCTCATGAAATTACTGAAAAGAAATTACCCGTAAGAGCGGTAGAAGAGAAGATTAATGAAGGTTCTTTTGAAAAGAAAGTAAAAATGAAGCGTCAAGACTCTCCATTGAAAGAAAATTATAAACATGCAGAAGACTTACTTCGTGATCGATTAGATGCCAAAGTACGTATTCATTCTGGTAAAATAGAAATTCAATTTACCAATCAAGCTGATTTGAATCGTATCTTAGATATTATCCAAGTAAAGGAGTCTTAAGGATATGGAAAGTATATTAAATGTTTTAACTGCAATTTCTGAAAAGGTGATGGTAAAGGAAATTGCCGGACCAATTCTTGTTATCTGTATCTCTATTTTATTAAATGGATTAGTGAAGAATATTGTTCATCGTTTTTTTCACATTGATAAAAAGAAGTTAAGAACGAAAGAAGAAAAAAGAACAGTTACAGTTGTATCATTAATTACCAATATTATTAAGTATGTGATTATTTTAATTGATGTGTTAATTATTCTTGGTATTTATGGTATTCCAACTGCTTCTATTATTGCTTCTTTAGGGGCTGTCGGAGTTGTTTTAGGACTTGCTTTACAAGATACATTAAAAGATTTTGTATCAGGATTTTTTATTATCACAGATAATTTATATCGTATGGGAGATTGGATTGAAGTTGGTGGCTTTGAAGGAGAAGTCATCAACGTAGGATTAAAAACAACACAAATCAGAGCTTATACTGGAGAAGTAAAAATCATATCCAATCGTACTGTCACAGAAGTTATTAATTATAACTTATCAAATACCCTTGCGATTGTCGATGTACCAATACCATATGAAGAGGATTATGAAACAGCAGAAAAAGTACTCGGTGAATTATGTGTAAAACTGACTGATACTTTAGATAAAATCCGTGGTACTGTTACATTACTTGGAATTAATGAATATAATGAAAAGGGGCTAATCTATCGTATTACCGTGGATACTGTTCCAACAGAACACTATGGTGTACAAAGAGAAATTAGAAAACAAGTTAAAATTGCCCTTGATCAGAATCATATAAAAATGGGATATCCACAGGTGGTGGTACATAATGGAAAAAGAGTATAAACTAGGAAGTATTGTAACTATGAAGAAAGAACATCCATGCGGTACAAACGAATGGGAAATCACGAGGATTGGTGCTGATATAAAAATTAAGTGTATTAAATGTGGTAGAACGATTATGATGCCACGTATCGAATTTAATCGAAAACTAAAAAAAGTATTAGAATATTAGGAGGACTTATGAAAAAGAAAAGAAAAAAACAAAAGAGTCTCAATCCTATTTTTACAATTGTTATTTTAACCTTTATTATTATGATTGTAAGCTTTTTATTTTCCTTACTCGGTATCGAAGGCTCACGAAGTAGTATTGTAAATGGTAGCTTGGAATCATCTTTAACAACAGTAAAAAATATATTTTCATCAGATGGAATTCATTTCTTATTTGGAAATATTGTAGAATCATTTACAACATTTGAACCCCTTGCCTATTTAATATTGTCCTTAATTGGAATTAGTATTGGATCTGCAAGTGGTTTGTTTCAAAAATTATTTTCTCCACTCAAAAAATTAAGATTAAGTGTATTAACATTTATTTTATTATTTATATCTATGCTAGCAAGTATGATTGGAGAATATAGTTTCATGTTATTGATCCCCCTTGCTGGTGTTATGTATCAATATGCTTCCAAAAACCCAATGCTTGGA
>CALVJU010000080.1 GCA_944332375.1 uncultured Bacilli bacterium | reverse complement strand
CTCATGAATTCATCTTAGAAGTAACATAACGTCTTTCTCCTGAAATAGAATATGTTGGTGTGGTTACTTGTTCCATTTCTAAATCCATTTTAATGGAATCAGAAAACATTTGAACAATTCGCTTTTCTTGTTCAGTGAGATTTGATTTAACTCTTCCCTTTTCATACAACCCCATATTTTCCATTAAATAAAGACGATCTAAATAAGAAAGAGAACTTAGAAAATCATCATATTCATTATCTTGAATTGCTTTTGCGAAATCACGAGCTCTTTGCTGCATCACCATTTCTTCTTCCTGTTTTAATTTCAAATAAACTGGACTCTGAGAAGTTTCTGCGAATAAAAGCAACTGTCTTCTCTTCTCATGACTTAGCTGTTTGATATAGTTCTCTTGCTCCTGAGCACTCAGTTTTTCTATTTGCTTGAGTTCTTCTTTCATTTGTTCAAAAAAATCTTTCATAAACAACCTCCTTTTGAGTCGGGAATTCCATTGTACCGAATTTTATGACTCTTTGTCAAGAAAAAAGAGTGAAATTACTCACTCTGATAGTTTTTAAAAACAATCTTTTTGGTGAATCCTGAAGTAGGACTTATAGTTTGATCTATATTTTTCACCAAATCTTTTAGCTGATACTTTTTCGCCCCATCTAAAACATGCATAAAAGCAGGAGTATCTACATACTTATCTTGATCAAACCAATACCAAACATCAAACGGTGTCTCCGCACCTTGACGGATGATATCCTTAATTCTAGGATCTTGTAATACTGTACTATGTTGATTTTCTTCCAATGTAGGCATTACTCTAGACTCTTCATATACTTTTGCTTGTAAATCTGCATCTAACTTATCACAATAATAAGTAGGTGTATCTTTGAAATCAAAGTTGATCAGTTTTCGCACGTATTCCTCTTTCTTTTCTAAATTTTGAAAACATGTTTCTACTGCTTGGTGTCCCATTTCCATTTTTTTCTCTTCGGAAACTCCTGAGAAAGGTGTAATATCACCAATTAAGCATTCTTCTGTTTCATGTAGTACAAGTGTTTTTAAAGCTTCATCAAAAGAAGAATCGTGGAATGCATCAAATACATAATTCATCGCACAAGCAAGACCTACTGTAGATACTACATGTTCAGAAATATGTTCTAAACGATCTTTTTTGACATTCCATTTTGATGGAGTCCATCCACTTCTTACTTGTTCACGCAAACGATGATTTAATAAATAAAATTCTAAAATGTGATAGTACTTTTGATATTCTATTCCATTTTTTGGGATAAAAAGTTCTTGTTTTAATGCCTCATAATAAAGACAATCTGTTGATTCTATCCCCTTCTCTGTGATCATCTTCGTTAGAACAGAATCTAACATTTGATAATAGTGTGCCATTTTTGCTTCAGCACTGCTACTATAATATAATTCATTGAGTTCTAGTGCGAGTTGTCTATGATCGATTTGATCTAATAGATGAAGCGCATTTGGTAATTTTAAAAATTGTTGAAAATAGATCATTCTAATTTCTTTTGCTAGATCCCTTTTCGTATCTAATTCTGATTCTGTAATCAGAGATAAAATCATACTTCCAAACATGTGATCAGCAATACTTAACTGATTGTTAGGATCTATCATAATATTTTTTAATTGATTGGATACTTGGTAAAAAGCAAGTACTGTTTTTACTTTATCTTGTTCTGTCATCTTCATACCTCCATGATCACTATATCAAAAAGAAAAGGAAATGTAAATGTCATTTTCTGATTCAAAAAAAGTTTATGGAATCATTCCATAAGCTCTTTTAAAATTCTACATACTCATCCGTATGATATAATACTCCATTTAGTTCTATATAAATGGAATATTTTCCATCCAATCCCTCTTGGTTGATATTTTTTGTAACAGAGATTCCATTTTCTGTCTCTTCTTCTGTAAAGACGTCAACACAAAGTGCGGTATATGGTTTTTTACTCACTGTGACGTGATAATACTTTGACTTCATATTCTGATATAAGACAATATTCACATCATCAGTTCTTTTAAATTGTCCTTTTACTACCAAGCGATCTTGTTCATTCACAATAGAAATATCATGTTCTTGATAGGTTTCATCGATCTCTTTTGTAGTCAAAAATGGAGTCCATTTTTCTTCTGTTACTTCTGTTTTTCCTAGAGTACCAATTCTTTTTGCTTCCCCTACTTCAAATTTCTCATCTTCTGTATATAGACTCATTTTCTCAACACGATAATTATTGGTTGGTAACACGAGTTCAAAGACGATTTCATCATCGATGAGTTCTACTGTATCAGACTTCAATTCTGCATTTTCACTAAATCCTGCCGGTTGATTGGAGTTTTCGCCATCGACATAAACAATTCCACCAGAATGAACAATATAATGGTTTTCTTCTATATAATCAACATCAGAAATATATGGAGAATAGAAATCACTTCCTCTTTCTTTTCCATATTCCCATACTTGTTCAATGGTCATATCTTCGGTATTAATTTGATACATCACACCTCTTGTATAGCTATCAGAAGCGGCAACATATTCTTCTTCCTTTTTTGATTTATTATTTCCATTATCTAAAATAAAGACATAACCTTCTGGAGTGATCATTGCTGCGTGTTGACTCCATTGCCATTCAAAATCATCTCCAATTGGTGTAAAGAAATACTTTTGATATTCCTCACTCCAATTCGTCGGATCGCCAATAATCCAATTCAACTTACCACTATCGTAATCAATATTAATCACTGCATCTTGATGTCTACCAGAAAGTGTAATGGAATTAGTCTTCTTATCGTACCAAACTGAATTATTATGAAACCAATCATAGCTAATCCAATTTTCACTTTTTCCATCTTCCATATTTAAAATTTTATTTAAATGATATTCTTTGACAACTTCTCCTGTGTTCCTATCTAACTCTACAATATAATCTTCCACTGTACCACTTGCAAAGTCATCACTAGCAACGAGTAAGTTTCCATTTTCCATTTCATAATAATCGTGATGATATCCTCCTGGAAGTGAAAATTCAGTATGGATTTTTCCTAATAAGTCCATTTCGTATAATCCTGTCATATAATATGGACTATTGATTAATCGTTCTGTACTGACAAGGAGATGGCCATTTTCTAAACGGTCTATCTTCCATAATGCATAGTTGGTGAAATACCAACGAACATCTCCATTCACATCATAAGCACAAGTATATCCTGAAGAAGATGGAGTATAAAAGTATAAATCATTCGATAATTGATCTTTATCTGCCGTTACTTCTGTCGGCAAAATAAAATCATCAGGAAGTGCTTCTGTTTGAATATGAACTGTTTTTTCTTGTTGCTCTCCATTTTCCTCAAACGAAATCACAACTTCATTTTCCTTATCTGGATAAAGCCCATAAATTGGTAAATAATGTTTTGTATTCTCTTCAAAGGTATGAGTAAAGGTAGTCAGTTCATCCTCTCCTACAATGGTAACAGTAGGACTTACCTCTTCTTCTGTTTCAAATAGAATCAGTGCGGTTAAAGGAGAATTTCCATAGGGATTTAATATCACATTCGCATCCTCTAATGTATATCCATCTGTTTGGAATTCTTTTTCTTTCTCTTCTTGTTCCAATACCATCAGTTCCTTTTCCTCTACTGTTTTGGTACTTGTATTGATATGATTACAATACATAAGTACGATCAACAATAAAATCATGATCAATATTAGAACAGAAATTACAATTTTAATGATTTTCTTCTTATTTTTCTTTTTCATTCTTTCACCTCCCTTTCATTGTAAAAAAAATTATTTAATAATACAATCAAGACGAGGTTGAAAAAACACTCAACCTAAAGTTGAGTGCTTAATCACAATGATCAGAAAGCGTTAATGGGATTTTATACGTTGTAATCTTTCCATCTAAATCTGTCGCTTCTATTTCCAAATGAAGACTATCATCTTTTGATATATTACAAGTATTCTCATAATGATCGACATGTAACTCAATCATACTTGCAAACTTTTCTATCGTAATCGGTTCTGATTCTTGATAGTGATACCTACTGATTTCTGTTTTCGATTTTCCATCTTCTTCATATAAAATGCATAATAATTCTTGATATTTCTGTTTGTCTTCTTCCCCACAATAAGAAATATTAGAGATATAAATCGATGATTTACTCTCTGTGTAAGCAATACTCCCGTAAAGGGTAAAATCATCACACGAAGCAGTTAATTTTTTAAATTCAAAACCATCTTGTCTAGTAAATAGAAAAATGAATAAGACGAGAAATAGAACAAAAATTATGACAATACTTCCTATCATCCATTTTTTAGGATGGTTTTTCTTTGTTTTTTTCGCATCTAACAAATCACTCAGATTCATGTGATAGTCTTCACAAATCTGTTTTAAAATAGCAATGTCTGGCATATTCTTACCATTTTCCCATTTACTAACAGCTTGATAGGTCACATTATATTTTTCTGCAAACTGTTGTTGGCTCATATGATTTTTGATGCGTATATCACGTATCAGTTTTCCAATTTTCTCTTGATCCATCCCTATCACCATCTTTATTATATCAAAAATAAAAAGACCTTGAAAGGTCTTATACAGCGGTATATCCACCATCGATTGGAAGAATGACTCCAGTGACATAACTTGCTTCATCACTTGCTAAAAAGATCGCACCAGCATTTAATTCTCCCTCATGTCCATATCTTCCTACTGGAACTGTTGCTTTCATATAATTTGTAAATGATTCAGTAATTAATGTCTCATGAGTTAATTCTGTATCAAAATATCCTGGACAGATAGCATTACATGTAATTCCATATTTCGCAAGTTCTGCAGCCACAGCTCTTGTAAAATTGATCACTCCACCCTTAGATGAATGATAAGCTACTGTATCCATTGCCATATTACCAACCATTCCATACATAGATGCAATATTGATAATTCTTCCATAATTGTTCTTTTTCATAATATTGGCAAATTCACGTGTAACATAGAATACACTATTTAAATCTGTATCCATGGTAAATTGCCATTCTTCATCAGTCATGTTTAACACACCATTGTTTTTTGCAGAACCTGCACAATTGACTAAAATATCTACTTTTCCGAAGAATTGTTCTGCTTCTTTTGCAGCTTTTTTTATTTCCTCAGGATTTGTAACATCACATTTAATTGGTAAACAACGAACTCCTAATTGTTCCAATTCACCCTTTAATTCTTCTAATCTTTCTAAACGTCTTGCCATAATTACTAAGTCAGCACCTTGACTTGCAAATCCTTTTGCCATTTGTTTTCCAAGACCACTAGATGCCCCTGTAATGACAGCTACTCTACCTTTTAATTGAAACATTGATCATTCCTTCTTTCTACTATATCTTACATGTTCAGTATAGCACGATTCAAAAAAAGACTGCAACAGAGAAAGAAAAAACTGTAAAATATTTTACAGTCAGATTGTTGACAAACCCCACATTTGAAAAAATGTGAGGTTTTCTTTTATAATTTTTTTGATTTTTTTGAATAATTTTTCAAAAATATTAAGAAACTTGACATTATTATAGATGTTTTCATCTATA
>CALVJU010000079.1 GCA_944332375.1 uncultured Bacilli bacterium | reverse complement strand
GCAATCATCATGTTAATTGGAATATTAAGAAGTAGTGTTACACCAATTCCAATGACTCCAGCTGTAAAACCAATAATTAATGTTTCGGCATTAAAGACACGTGAAACATCTTTTTTACTTGCTCCCATTGCTCTTAAAATACCGATTTCTTTTGTTCTTTCTAATACAGAAATATAGGTAATAATACCAATCATAATACTAGATACAACGAGTGAAATAGATACGAAGCCAATTAATACATAGCTAATCATATCGACAATATCTGTTACAGATGACATTAACATACCAACGAAATCATTGTAGCGAATGATATCTTCTTCTTTACCACCGGCTTCTTGCTTTTCATTATAAGTATCAATGATCTGTTTAATTTCGTCTTTAGATTCAAAATCTTTGGCATAAATATTGATGGCACTTGGGTTTTCTAAATCAACTGCTCCTAAGTCATGTAACACACTATCATAAGTAGAACTTGCTTGTTCACGATAACGAGATATTACGTCTGTTAATTCTTCTGCCGAAAGTGAAGATAAATATTGTTTTTGGGCTGCACTTAAATTGTCCATACTAAATTCTTCATCTGAGAATTCTAAACCAGTTAGTACATTTTGTTCTGGATTTTCTTTTTGTTCTTTGACAATTTCACTATCGTTAATTTTTTCGATCACATGTTTTTCTAATGCATCCGTGTATAAAATCCCACCGGTAGTAGAAACAGAACCAGACCATTCTTCTCCTGGTTTTACAATTCCAACGATTTTAATTTCATCACTATTAGCTAATTTTTCTTTTAAGTATTCTTCATCATCTCTTTTGTCAATCCAAATACCATTTTCTTTTTCATAGTAATCTGTATTTAATAATACTTTATAAGTAAGTCCGATTAAATCATCATAGTGATAAGATACTTCATCGGTTTTAATTTCTTCACCATTGCTTACTTTTTGATAGAGTTGATCTAACTCATTTTGGTCTTTTAAACCAAGGGCATACAATACATAATCACTGATTTGATTGTCTTTATCTACCAACAGAACAACTTCATTATAAGCAGATGGCATTCTACCACTGACAACTTGATACATTTTCTCATTGATTTTATCATTATCAAATAATTTTGTGAATACGTCTCCTAATATAAAGCTTGTTGTCCCTGTATTTGCCTCATCTAAGCCCATACTTTCTAATACTGTATTCGGATTTACTTGTACAATTTCATTGGAAGTATCAGATTGAAATAATTGTAAATTTAAATCATATTCATAATCAATGGCAGTTGTATAATCTTTGATATGATTTGGATTACTCTCTAGATATGTTTTAAAGCCTTTTAAATTATTAGAAGTAACTTTACTACTGATTAAAGATAACATATCTGTCATTATGTTATTCGAATAGATTTTATTTTCTTTTCTATTTTCTTTCTGCTTTTCCTTTTCTTGATGTTCTGAAGCTGCCGTTGTTAAATCAATCGAACTTTCTTGAATCGTCAATGGATAAGAAGTTAATGTTTCTTCTTGTACGCGGTTAATATAATCACTGACTCCACTAGAAAGGGATAAGATTAAAGCGATTCCGATAATTCCAATACTTCCTGCAAAAGCAGTTAATAACGTGCGACCTTTTTTTGTCATTAAATTATCGAGCGATAAAGAAAGAGCTGTTTTTAGATTCATCGATGTTTTTTTATTTTTCTTCTTTTTTGTTTCTGAAGTTTCTACTTCTTCTTTTTCTTCGTCATATGGATTAGAATCATGGGTTACTTTTCCGTCTTTTAATTCGATAATACGTGTGGAATACTGGTTCGCTAGATCAGGATTATGAGTTACCATAATGACTAATTTATCTTTGGCAATCTCTTTGATCAGTTCCATAATTTGAATACTAGTCTTGGTATCTAATGCCCCTGTTGGTTCGTCTGCTAGTAAAATATCTGGGTCATTAACAATCGCTCTAGCGATTGCTACACGTTGCATTTGTCCACCGGATAATTGATTTGGTTTTTTATGGATATGATCTTCTAGACCTACTTTTTTTAATGACTCAATCGCTCTTTTTCTTCTCTCTTTTTTAGAGACACCACTTAACGTAAGGGCAAGTTCAACATTTGCTAGAACAGATTGATGAGGAATCAAATTATAACTTTGGAAAACAAAACCGACTCTGTGATTACGGTAAGTATCCCAGTCTCTGTCTTTATATTTCTTAGTACTTGTTCCATTAATGATTAAATCTCCAGAAGTATATTGATCTAATCCACCAATAATATTTAATAGTGTCGTCTTTCCACTACCACTTGGTCCTAAGATAGAAGCAAATTCATTTTTACGAAAATGAAGACTAATTCCATTTAAAGCAACTTGTTTAAAATTATCTGTTTGATAAACTTTACTGATTTTTTTCAGTTTCAACACGAGCATCTCTCCTTTTTGATATGGTATCTTGGTTACTTAACACGGATTTAATTTTGAGAACAATGGAGATATAGGTTTGAATTTCATCGTATCCAACTTCCTGTATCACTTGTACAATTTTATCCATGATCTCTTTTTTCGTAGAATCAGCGAGTTCTTTTCCTTCCTTCGTAATCGTCACGAAGGTTTTTCGGCGGTCAGTACGATTGTTCTTTCGCCTAATATATTGTTTACTTTCTAGAGAATTTAAAATACGAGCAATACGCGCTGTGGTGACATTTAGTTTTTCACTTAATTCTCCAGCCGTTACTGGATTTTGGTCAAATGCTAGCGTACTTAACACACCGATTTCACCACAGTTAAATTCATCTAACATCTCTGATATTGGGGTTGAAGTTCCCTCTTTGATTTGTTGGAAAAGCATTTCTGCCATGTTTTCTACATCCATGTTTACCACCTTGTATTTTATCTAACACTATTAGATATATTATCACAAAACATGTGATATGACAAGTTCAAACCGAAAGGTGTTTTCCTAATTCGATTCTACAATCATAACATCAAGCATATCATTGATAGAAATTTTTTGTCGACTTGTTAAAATAATTTCTTTCAAATGCTCATCCATCTTTTTGATTCTACCAATAACTATCCTATAAGCTCCCCCACTTTTCTTTTCATCGGGAACAAAATAAGTGATTTTGACATTAGGATTTTTCTTTCCACAAGTTTGAATCATCTGTAGTTTACGATTTAAGATTTCTTTTTCATCTTCTGTTAGTTCTATTTTTCTCGTTGTAATTCTATCCGTCTCTTTTATTTGAGCCTCGTATCCAGTCAGTGCAGAAAAGGGAGCAAATATCGCTGCTCTTTGTGATAAAGGCATCTGTGGTCTTTTTTTAGATACATGATGTGGTAAGTGGATGATATCATTGTAATTAGGCATGATGACCACCTATCTGCATATTTCTCTCTCTGGTAGTTGCTCCTTCTTTTAAATTCATTCCTTTTAAAATCGCGTTTTTCCCATATTTTTCTTTGACATTTAACAACACTTCTTGTAATCCCCTTTCTTCTTGTTCTTCCTTTCTCTGATTGTCAATTCTTTGGCTTTGTTCTTCGATACTAGTGAATA
>CALVJU010000078.1 GCA_944332375.1 uncultured Bacilli bacterium | reverse complement strand
TTTCGTATTCGCTTTCTGCTTTTTCCATAGCTTGTTTATGAGAAATGTTTCCCGAGTGTTTTAAGATATCTTTTCTCCTAAATTTTAACAAATCATCTGTAGCATTAATCCAATCCTGCATAGTCATAACATGTCTTTCTTTAGCTTCATCCTCAGCAAATACTAAAAACATATTTGTCAAATCATTTAATTTAGTTAATTCTTCTTCAGTCAAATAATTTTTAGCAATTTCTACATCATACTTGTATATTAATCCATCAGGTGAGTTTTTCCAATTAGTGAGACCCATATCTTTTTTATTAGCATTCGCTCTGCTCTATTATAAATAAGTTCTGCTGCAGTATGACCAGAGATAGCATAATGAAGTTTGTTTTGAACAATTTAAAAAAATGTATAAGCTTCTTTTGATTTAGGATTATAATCTGTAGAAGTTGCAATGAACAAATCAGTAATCTTTTGATAAGACATTCTTTCACTTACTCTAATTGTTTTAATTCGTTCTAATAATTCATCAAAATATTTAGCATCATATTTATTTCCTCTAATAAATCTTTCATCATTTAAAGCAAATCCTTTTATGATATATTCTTTTAATACTTTCGTCGCCCATATTCTAAATTCAGTCGCTTTCTTAGAGTTTACTCGATACCCAACAGCAATAATTGCATCTAAACTATATATTTTGGTTTTATAATTTTTTCCATCATTTGCAGTTATCGAGGAATTCTCGACAACTGCAAATTCATCTAATTCTTTATCTTTAAAAATATTTTTTAAATGTAATGATATATTATCAACACTACATCCAAAAACCTTAGCCATCCCTTTTTGAGTCAGCCATAAAGTTTCATCTTTATATATCGCATCCACCACTATGTTTCCATCTTTATCTTTATAAATTAATAAATCATTCTGTCCTTCTAACATATTTAATCTTCCTCCTTTTTTTATATTTTTATATAAATCTTGTGGAGAGATTTCAACATGGCTCCACGGCAAATTAGCAACTTATTTTATTGTTTTCTACTTCCTATTTCCTCCATAACATGGTTTTTAAAACAGTAGTTTTTCTCACACAATTCCGTTAATTTCATACGATGAGTAACAATGATTACAGTTTTCTCTTTTAGATATTTTTGAATCATACTATAAATTTTTTCTTCGGATTGACTATCTAAATTTGAGGTTGGTTCATCTAAAATATAGATTTCTTTATCCAATAAAATACCGCGAATCATATTTAGTCTTTGTTTTTGCCCTGTAGAAAGTTTGACTCCTTTTTCGCCAACAAGTGTATCAAGTCCGTGTTCTAAGTGGTGAATCCATTCGAGGAGTCCGGCATCTTCTAGACAGTTCAATAAATCTTGTTCCTTTATTTTTTTCCCTAAGCAGAGATTTTCACGAATTGACAAGTCTAGAAAGTCTGCTTCTTGTGAAATATAAGCTACATCTGGTGCTTTTGATGTTGGAATCTGATTGACGAGATAATTTTGATTGGAAACAGGGTAGGCTCTACAGAATAGATACAGGAATGTTGATTTTCCTTGCCCAGATTCTCCAATAATACTTACTTTTTCTTTTTTATGGATTGTAAAGTGTGGAATTTGAATGTGTAATTGGTCGTTTTGACTATATTGAAAATCAATGTGAGACATTGTAATTGTGTTCCAATTTCTTATTTTATTTTGTGGCTCTTCTGGAATTAACATTTTTTCTATTTGATCGTTTGCTGATTTGAATTTATTATAATGAATAAATAAGTTAGCAACACCTCTTAATTCTGTATCCAATCCACTAAACATTGTAGAATAAAATACAACATAGTGAAAGACATCGATTCCTTCTCTCATTTGAAAGAATAAATGAATAAGTACCATTGTATACATGAGATAGATGAGAGCGTTAATACCATCTGAGCGATAACTGCGAAATTGATTTGCTTTTTTTAATGGCTTTTTTACTGGCTCGAATTTCTGTTCTATCGAATTTGTAGAGAATTTAAGAGCATCAAAGTTTTTGACAATGCGTATATTTTGAAGAAAGTCGACAAACGTGCTGTGATATTTCGATAAGGTATCGTTGTACTTTTCTTGAACCGCAACATTCTTTTTTGTGATTAAGAAGTTATAAAATACAATCAACAGAATAAAGAAGATACACATAATACAAAGAAATGGGCTTTGTGTCCACACTTGAAATAAAAAGATGGTTATGGCAATGAGAAAGCCATTGATTGTCATCATAAGTTGGTGTAAAAGATTTCCGGTTTCTTCTGTTACAAGATCTAGTTGTTTTTTTAAATATCCAGTATGGATATGGTGAATACGGGATAGATTCATTTGACAGATTCTTCGAAAGTAGGATATTTGTAAATCTTTTTTGGTATATTCTACAAAACGAAATACCGAAGTGTTCCAAATGATGTTGAAAACAATTTCTAATGTCTTTACTAAAACAGTTAGGATGATAAGCCATTTCATCTTTTCTATGGTAAAAGGGGCAGTAAGAAGGATGGATAAAAAAACTGGCATAATATATAAGCAGAGATTTTCACAGAAAGCATTGAAAAAACATAAAGCATATTTTCTTTTATTTAAAATACGAAACGGATACATAAACGACACACCTCGCTATTATCATAACATAGTTATTTCTTTTTGAAAAGTTTACATATATGTTACTTTCTTCTACGATTTGTGTTATGATAAGTATGAGCATGAATTGAGTAAAAATAGAGCGGAGGGATTACTCATGTTAAATCGTTTGTTCAAAAAGAAAGAAGAGAAAAAAGATCCCTTTGTATCGGGACTTTATGGGTTTGTGATTGGCGATGCATTTGGACTTCCTATTGAATTTATGAATCGTGATCGTTTAAAACAAAATCCAGTGACAGATATGATTCCGATGGGAACGTATCGTTTTCCGATTGGGACTTGGTCGGATGATAGTTCTATGATCTTTGCAACGATGGATGCGTTTAAAAAAGAAACAGAACTTCCTAAGATTTATCGACAGATGTTGCGTAATTTTTTAGATTGGAAACATCGAGGAGAGTTTACACCAAATGGAGAGATGTTTGATATTGAAAAGACGACTGAAATTGCTTTAAGACGTTACCAGATTCAAGTGTTAAGGGATCATCCAGAACATATTTCGTGTGGAATGACACAGTTATCTTCGAATGGAAATGGCTCTTTGATGAGGATTTTACCTGTTGCTTTTTATCTTTATCAAACTGATATTGATGTGATGAGTAAAGAAGCGTGGGAGATGGTGAAGACAGTTTCTAGTATGACACATGCGCATATTTATAGTGTGTTAGGTTGTTATATCTATGTGATTTATGTGATTGAATTGTTGAAGGGATGTGAGAAACATACTGCTTATCAAAATATGCAAGAAAAGATTAATCAATTAGAGGAGTATCAAGAAGATCTTCACAGTATATATAAGAGAATTTCAACAGTAGATCTTGCAACTGTCAAAGAAGAGAAGATCGGTTCTAGTGGATATATTGTAGAGACTTTAGAGGCAGTATTATGGTCTATTCTAACAACGGATTCTTTTTCTGATGCGGTTGTTTGTGCGACGAATTTAGGAGATGATACTGATACAATTGGGGCATTGACTGGAGCTTTAGCTGGAATTATTTATGGGTATGAAGCAATTCCGGAAAAATGGTTAAATTATATCAAAAAAAGAAAATGGGTGGATCAGGAGATTGCATCGTTTGATCAGTATTTGAAACAGCTTTCTATAGAAACGAAAAAGAGTGAAGAATAGTAGGTGAAGTATGAAGAAAAAAACAATTATGGTAGACATGGATGATGTGATTACGGAAAATCGTTTTCAAGATTATTTAGAATCTTTTCTAGGAAAAGAGATTGATATGACGAAAGAAGATGTAATTTATCGTCAAGATTTGATTCGTGGACGAGAAAAGGAATTTCAAAAGCAGTATCAATATCACAATTTATACGAAGATGTTCCTTTGATAGAAGGGTGTTATGAGGTATTAAAACGTCTTCATGAGAAGTATGAGATTTATGTTGTTACTTCTTATATATGGAGAGATGATGTGATTTCAGCGAGTGATAATTTGAAGAATAAGTTTGAATATTTAAAAGAGATGCTTCCTTTTTTAAATCCTAAGAATTTTATTTTTACAGAGAATAAATCATTACTTGCTTTTGATATTCGGATTGATGATCGTGTAAGTGGTTTGAAGAATGGAAGTTTGAAGTTATTGTTTCCTTCTTGGAGTAATCAAAAAATAGAGGAAGAAGTATTAAAAAAAGAAGGGATTATTCGCGTGAAGGATTGGTATGATGTGGAGAAGAAGATTGAGAAGATGGAAAAAGAGTTGGTTTCGTTTCAGTCTTTGGTTCCAGAGCTTAGTGTTCGTGATTGGAAGAGGAGTAAAGCATTTTATCAAGAGTTGGGATTTCATGTATTATATGAAAGAAAAGAGGATCGTTTTTGTTATTTGGAGTTAGAGAAGAATCAGATTATGATTGAAGAAGTGAATGATCATTGGATGGTAGGAAAGTTGGAGTATCCATATGGGAATGGTGTGAATTTTAGTATGGAGTTAGAAATGTTTGATTTTTATTATGAGAAATGGAAGAAACAGGAGATTGTGTTTTTTCGTGATTTGATGGTAAATACATACCGTAATGGAGATCATGTATATCAAGATAGGGAAGTGTTGATTCAAGATCCAGATGGCTATCTATTACGTTTTCATGATTGATTCATCGTACTTAGGAACTGGTTAGGAAAAGAGTAGAGCAAATAAAAAACAAGCAACTTGTATGAATTACATCTGCTTGTTTTTCTTTTTTAACATAGATAAAGTTTCTCCGATGATGTTTTGATCAGCGATGATTTCTTTGTCTGGATTGATCAAATGAGAAGCAAATTCCAATGATTTTTCAAAATAGGGCTCATAGTTTGTTAAAGAATGGTCGGTGCTATAAATGATAAACTTAGGATGGCACACTTGGCATGCTTCTAAAACTGGTCGATATTTCTCGGTATATGCTTTTAATAATTCATATTGTTGGAAAGTGATGGATTCTGGAAAGACGACAAGAATATAACTGGATCCAAAATAGGTATCACCAGCTCCTTCATGGACAATTCTCATTGGAATGGTTTGATCTAATAATTGATAGATCCGTTTTAATGCGAAAACAGAAGAATCTGTAATGGAAGCGGTTTTTGGACCGTCGATATTGTAAATCGCACAGATAACCTCAAAAAAAGCATTGGTATGAGAACCTGCTCCATGGTGATCATTTTCTATGGTAACAACTTGTTCGTTGGTAATCAGACAAATCGCACCATGATCTTCTTGTTGTAATTTTTTTTGAGAGAAGAATTCTTGATGAGAGAATTGTTCTTGTTTTCTCTTTACCTGAAGAAATCTTTCTGGATTTACACTACGAAAAAGAGAGTCATTCATAATATCACCGCAAATATTATATCAATTTCTCTTTGAAATAGCAAAAAAACATGATATGATAGACATGTAGGATGATGTTTGTTGTATGTTGTGTTAGATGGAGGAGGTTTTTGTGAAAAAAATTTTAGTCAGCGATTATGATGATACTTTATTTATTGATGAAGAAGGAATCAAAGAGAATATTAAATTATTAAAGAAATGGATGAGGAAGAAAAATATTGTAGTGATCGCAACGGGGAGAAGTTATTATGATATGATGAAAGAAATTAAGAAATACAAAATACCATATCACTTTTTAATTTTAAACCATGGAGCGACGATTTTAGATAAGGATGATGAGATTTTATATTCTGAAGCAATATCTAAAAATACAAAAGAACAATTACGAAAAGACTTAGAGTTATCCTCAGCCAAATTTTATTTTTGTTGTTGTCATTTAGAAAGTAGGGTTAGCGCTTATGCGAATAATTTAACAAAAATTCATATTGAATATGCGACAAAGGAACAAGCTTTAGAAAAGATAGAACTGATTCGTAAGTATTACAGTGGAAGAGTACGTGCTTTTTATTTACATGATGGAATTATCGAAGTTGTCAGTGATGGATGCAGTAAATGCTTAGGGGTTACATGGTTATTAGAATATCTCAACGTAGATGATTATAAAATGTATGTGATAGGAAATGGCTATACGGATATTGATATGGTTAGAAATTATCATGGATATTGTATGAAAAGTGCGGTAGAGCCGTTAAAAGAAGTTGCGACAAAAGAATATGATAAAGTGTCTACATTATTAAAAGAAGTCATGGAACAGAAATAGGAGGGAATGGATATGTTAGAACAAGAGAATATTGAATATACTTATGTGATGTTAAAACCAGATGGTGTTCAAAAAGGATTATTGGGAGAAGTGATCAATCGTTTTTTACAAGCTTCTTTAACTGTGAATTATGTCAAAGAATTTTCTATGACAGAAGAACAAGTATGTGAACATTATGCTCATCTTTTAGAAAAGCCTTTTTTTCCTGTGTTAGCGTCTTTTATGTTATCAGGACCTGTTATTTCTATGATTGTGTCAGGACCTGATGCGATCTTGAAAGTAAGAACATTAATGGGATCAACAGATAGTAAAGAGGCTAATCCTGGTACCATTCGTGGAGATTATGGAGACAAAACTTGTTGTACTTATAATATCATTCATGGTTCTGATGGGAAAGAAAGTGCGATTGCAGAGATTATGAGGTTTTATCCAGAACTTTCTATTACTGAATTTTACCCAGACCAAAACGAACTGGAAAAAACTGGAAGACAAAAAATGAAAAAATATCAAAAAAAAGGAGACGAATAGAAAAAAATATTGTATAATGAAGATGTGAGTTAGGTGAAATTATGGGAGTATTACAATTTCAAATCAAACAACAAATTCATAAATTAAAACGTAGTGCGCAGTAAGGCCTTTGTTTGGGTCGTTGCGCGCTTTTTTTGTAAAGGAGTTCAAACGTTATGGAAATATTAAAACTAATCACAAAACAACCAGAGATTACAAATGAACAACTGAAAGCATATTATCATTGTAATGATGAACAATTAGTTGAAAAATTATTGGATTTCTTGGAAGAAGAAATTCGAACTTTTCCTTTTTATGAGAAAGTTGTTTCTACTAAGTATTTATATTATACATTACTTAGAATTGATGATATTTACGAGAAAATCTTGAATGAAGGAAAATTAAAATTACCATTTCGGAGTCGTTATCAAGAGATTCAAAATGAGGTTTATCGATGTACGAGAGGAAATCTGCATCATGATGGAGAAACAGTAAGCCGAGTAGAAGTATTATTCTTAGATATCTTCTTTCAAAGAGATTTAGAACATGTCAAACAGGAGATTGAAAAACAACCTTTGTTGTTGCTTGGAATGATTCAAGATGAAGCTTTGATCCAAACGATTACCAAGGCATATCTTTCTTGTTTAAATACCCCAGTTCAGAAAGAATATTTGTATTATCACGAGATTATGAAAACTATTTTGAATCATACATCTATTTATCCAGATATTCAAGAACAGATCTTGACTGTTTATGAGGAAGAGTTAGAACATGTGAAGAAGCTGCAACATCCAGTGAATCTAGAATACCGTTTTCGTAAATTAGGATCTTTGATGTCAGATATGAAACATGGTAAATTTTTAGCGCAAGATCAAGTGTTATATCATTTTCTACCTGGAGAAAAAACATATGAGGATGAATACATTTTTACGATTGACGATGAAAAAACAAACTTGAGAGAAGATGCGATATCGATTCGAGAAAAAGATGGAGATTTATATGTCAACTTGTATGTTGTGGATGTTCCAGATATTTTTAAACAACAAAACAGTTTATTAAATCAAGCAAAAGAAAAATGGTATCAAGGGGAAAAAGAAATTATTAGTAAGAAAAATAAAAGAGAACTATTTTCTTTAAATGCAAATGGAACAGAGAAAAAAGTAGTCGTATATGAGTTGAAGTTTTCTAAAGAAAAGAATTATCAATTAATTGACTTAAAAATTGGAAGAGGTTCTGTTCATATTCAGAAAAATTATAGCTATGATCAAGTCAGTGAAATGTTAAAAAATAAAAAGAATGAGAAAGTAAAAACTTGGAAAAAGTTTTATGATATTATGAGTTTTTATCATAAAGAAAATAGACATAAAAATAAATATCACTTAGTAAAGGAATTATCTTATTTCTTAAAAACAGGATCTCATTACCAGAATGATCGAGAAAAAGGAAACTCTTATTTAATGATTTCAGAGTTGAAAATTTTAGTTAACTTTTATCAATCTCGTTTATGTTTCATCAATCAAATTCCTCTGATGTACCGTTTAAATGATTTTGATGTTTCTGAGGAAGAGATTGAATATATCAAACGTTGTTGTAATTCTTTAGAAGAACCAGAATATATCATGAACTTATTAGAGATGTTACCATTATTTTCTTATTATCGAACAGAAAATACAGGTCATAAGGGATTAGGATTATCCAGTTATGCACATTGTACAACCCCTGCAAGAAACTATTTTGCTTATTTGAATCAACAAATTTTAGTTTCTATTATTTTGGAAAAACACTTTGAAGAAATAGAACCAACACTTCGTTATTTACAAGAACAAGAAGAATTACAAAAAGAGAAAGAAGAACGTTCTAGAAAATCACGTGAAGAAGAAAGAGAAAAGAAGAAATTCCAATTATTTGGACTTTCTTACCGCCAGGAAATGAAAACAATTGAACAATTGCTTTCTAACGGACAATTATCATTTGAAGAAATTCAAAAAGAAGTTTTACTACCAAAAGAAGAATTAGAACAAGTGCTTGACGCATTGGAAAGTAGATTACATATTGAAAAGAAACAAGGATATTATAAATATTTATTACGTGATGGATATCAAGTTGGCACTTACTATAAAACAGATGGAACATTTGGATTAGTAGAACTAGAAAATGGAGAACACATTTTAGTACCTACACGTTTTGTAAACGGGGCTGAAGATTGTGAAACCGTTTTGATTAAAATTCATTATGATTTAAAAGAAAAGTTAGGAGAAGTTATGAAACATAGAAGTAATTATCAGGAAATGCCTGCGACAATCATAGAAATGAATGGAAGTTATTATGCAGTATTAGATCAACAAAATGAAGAACCAATTTATCTTACAAAAACATTACATGCGAAAGTAGATGACAAAGTATTAGTAAAAGTCAATAGAAATAGAGGAAATGTTTACGGAGAAGTTGTAAAAGTATATGGAAATGCATATGATATAAAAACATTGATTCATCAAATCTTAGATGAATATCACGTTCCAAATCATTTTCCAAAAGAAGTATTACAGGAAGCAGAACAATTACCTACGGTTGTAACAGAAAAAGATCGGAAAGGTCGTATTGATTTTAGAAATAAAATGATTTTTACCATTGATGATCAAACAGCAAAAGATTTAGATGATGCGATATCATTAGATAAATTAGACAATGGGAACTATTTATTAGGTGTTCATATTGCTGATGTTTCTTATTATGTAAAAGAAGGAAGTGCGATTGATCAAGAAGCAAACCAACGTGGTACCAGTGTTTATGTTGCTGATTTGGTAACACCAATGTTACCTGTTCGTTTGTCAAATGAAATTTGTTCTTTAAATCCATTAGAAGATCGTCTTACTTATTCTTGTTTGATGGAAATTGATCGTTTTGGAAATATTTTAAACTATTCATTTGGGGAATCTGTTATTTGTTCTCGTAAAAAGATGACTTATCAAGATGTGAATAAAGTATTAGAAGGAAAACCAGTAGAAGGGTATGAAGAATTTAGAAAAACATTAAAAGACATGCAAAAACTATCTCATTTATTGAGAAAAAAAAGAGAAGAACGTGGAGCGATTTCCTTTGAACTGACAAAACCAAAATTCATTTTTGATCAGGAAGGTAATATTTCAGGATTAGAATTTGAACCGCGAAAAGAAGCTGAAAAATTGATTGAAGATTTTATGCTTTCTGCTAATGAATGTGCTGCTTCTTATATGGAAGAACAAGATCATTTATTTCAATATCGTGTCCATCCAAAACCAGATTTATATGAAATAAAAAAAGTAATGGAAAAATTACGTAAGATGGGATATGACTACTTCTTAGATTTACAAGACGGAATACAACCTGGGCAAATAGAGTCTTTATTAAGTGAATTAAAAGATGATGAAAATTATGAAACGATTGCTTATATGTTTTTAAGAGCTATGACAAAAGCTTATTATTCTACTGAGAACTTTAATCACTTCGGTTTAGCAAGCACTCACTATTCACATTTTACTTCACCAATTAGACGTTATCCAGATTTATTAGCACATAGAGAATTAAAGAATGTTCAGGAACAAAAAAGAGTAGAATCTCCAATGAAATTAGAAAAAGAATTGAGTAAAAAATTACAACATAGTTCTATTCAAGAAGTACAAGCAGAAAATTGTGAGAGAAAAGTAGATCGTCTGATTGAAGTAGGATATTTAGAAGGATTTATTGGAGAAGATTTCTTAGCTAAAATCATGATGATAGAACCGTTTGGAATACAAATTCAATTAGAGAATGGACTACGTGGATTTATTCCAAGAAAAGATTTAAAAGAATGTACTTATTATCCTGAATCACTTTCTTATTTTGATGAAAAGAAAAATTGTTTCTTACGTATTGGTGATACAATATCTTGTCGTTTAGATGATGTTTCATTTAATAATTTAAATGCTAGTTTTTCTTATCAGAAAAAATTTGGAAAGAATTTGAAAAGGAAACCAGTGAAAAATGCTTGACAGAACTTGTCAAATTTTTTCTTGTGTTGTGGAGTGATATTTGCTATACTAAAATTAATCATAGGAGATAGGTGAGAGATATGAGGAAGAATCATTATATTAACATAATGTTACCATGGGGGGGGCGAATTAGTAGGATAGAAAACAAGAAAAAGGTATGGTACAATGAGATAAAATAGGAGTTGATAGGAAGATGAGGAGAAGGAGAATGAAAGTAAAACCAGAGAAAATACTTGTTGGGACAATCATTGTATCTGTATTCCTG
>CALVJU010000077.1 GCA_944332375.1 uncultured Bacilli bacterium | reverse complement strand
ATTTTAAATGGATTACTTTATTTAATTGTATCTCTTCTTTGTATCTATTTGATACCGGGAAGCATTTATTTATTTGTAATTAGTATTTTAGGTTTGATACAACTTATACTAGTTCTTTTCTGTATTTTTATGGTATTATATAGGAAAGACAGTGTGGGTTTACATGAGAAATTATCACATACAAGAGTGATAGAAATATAAGGAGGAAGAACATGGAAGAAAGAAAGTTTACAGAACAAGAATTAGTTCGTCGTGAAAAAGCAAAAGAATTAGAAGAATTAGGAATTGATCCATTTGGTCATCGTTTTGAAGTAACAACAAATTCAAAGGAAATAAAGGAAAAGTATGCGCAGTATTCCAAAGAAGAATTACATGAAATGGAATTAGAACAAGTTACTGTTGCAGGTCGTATTATGACACGTCGTCGTAAAGGAAAAGTAGGATTTATGCATATTCAAGATAAATATGGACAAATCCAAATCTATGTAAGACAAGATGCGGTTGGAGAAGAAGAGTATGCTTTATTTAAAAAAGCAGATATTGGAGATATTGTCGGTATTCAAGGAACTGTTTTCCGTACAGATATGGGAGAATTAAGTATTCGAGCTGATCACTATATTCATTTAGTAAAAGCATTAAAACCACTTCCTGAAAAGTTCCATGGACTGACTGATACAGAAGAGAGATATCGTCGTCGTTATGTCGATTTAATTATGAATGAAGATGCAAGAAGAATTGCTTTTGCTCGTCCAAAGATTATTCGTTCCATTCAACATTACTTAGATAACTTAGGATACGTTGAAGTAGAAACCCCTGTCTTAGGTACTATTTTAGGAGGAGCAGCAGCAAGACCATTCGTAACCCATCATAATACATTAGATATTGATATGTATCTTAGAATCGCAACAGAATTACCACTTAAGAGATTATTAGTTGGTGGTATGGATGCAGTATATGAAATTGGACGTTTATTTAGAAATGAAGGTATGGATCGTAAACATAACCCTGAATTTACGACAATTGAAGTATATAAAGCATATAGTGACTTAGAGGGTATGATGGACTTAACAGAAGGAATTGTCTCTCATGCTTGTATGGAAGTCAATGGTACTTATGATATTGAATTTAAAGGTCATAAGATTTCACTTGCTCCAAAGTATAAAAGAATTTCTATGACAGATGCGATTAAGAATGTAACAGGAATTGACTTTGCAAGTGATATGACATTAGAAGAAGCAAAGAAATTAGCTGAAGAACATGATATCGTTGTCGAAGAACACTTCGGTTATGGTCATATTGTCAATGCTTTCTTTGAAAAATATGTAGAAGAGACAATCATTGAACCAACATTTATCTATGGACACCCAATCGAGATTAGTCCACTTGCAAAAAAAGATCCAAAGGATCCTCGATTCACACAACGTTTTGAGTTATTTATTATTGGTAGCGAGTACGCCAATGCCTTTACTGAGTTAAATGACCCAATTGATCAGTATGAACGTTTCCAAAATCAGTTAAAAGAACGTGAACTTGGAAATGAAGAAGCAAATGAAATGGATTTAGATTTCGTAGAAGCTTTAGAATATGGTATGCCACCAGCTGGTGGTATGGGTATGGGAATCGATCGTTTAGTGATGTTACTAACCGGTAGCGAATCTATTCGTGAAGTAATTTTATTCCCAACTATGAAATTAAAATAGTGATCATATGAAAGAAGAAAAAGGGGTAATCTTTTGTTCTAGACACTCACTTCAAAAACTCTTTGCGTATCAATGTATTCATCAAATTGTAAAAATAGAAATGGAACAAGAAGAACTAAATAAAGAAATTGAACGTATCGATAAGAAAATAATAAGGAAAGGAATCATTACTTTTGTTATATTATTTCCTATTACTGTTATTCTGTTTATCGGACTTATGGCAATCGTAGTATGGACCATTTTTGAGGTGGTTATGTTCTTTTTACTAGAGTTTATGTTACTTTGTATTTTGGGATTGGCATTTTTTGTCATCCAAATTATTCGATTGATTTTTTTTCTAGTCGAGCCGGATCAAGATGAATTAGAGTACTTGCGGGAACAAAAAAAATTATTACAACAAAAATACGAAGTAGAAGAGAAAAAATATTTTACGTATTTGAGTGGAAAAGGACAAAATGATATAGGAGGATAGAATATGATAGAAGGAAAAAAGGAGTCAGCCTCAGCCTCATCCTCAGCCTCAGCTAATATCTGCTCTTTACCAAGAGAAACAATAGAGACTTTAAAATTGTGTCATCGTATTTTATATTTATATCAGAGATTAGAACAAGATAAAACGGATATCCTGCGATGGAAATTAGCGTTGGAAAGTGGTCAAAGGAAAAGAGGAAGAAATTGGATCATTACTTTTCTCATCTTGTGTTTCTCTTTGATGATCTTTCTTCTTACTTCTACACTTGCATTTCAACCGTTTTGGATAAACTTTATTATAGCTGTTATTTGTTCTAGCGGAGTAATTGTAGGTGGTTCGTGTATTTGTTCAAAAATAATACAAGAGAAAAAACAAAAACAGAATATTGCTAAGTTACAACGTGATGTCGCACTAGTCGAGAGGCAATTGCATGATAGTAAAGAACGCTTTACTAATCTTTTAAAGACATGTGAAAAAGAACACATCAAAGAGGCAAATGAAAGTAAAGAAATACAAGCAGTGTTAGAGGATGATTTAAAAGCATATCAAACGTTTTTGAATGATCAATTGGATTCCTGTCAAGAAGTTTCAGGAAAAAGAAAAACTTTGACGAAGTAGAGAACGATTCTCTATTCAAATAGAAAGAAGGAAAAATATGAAAATATTAGCAGTGAATTGTGGAAGTTCTTCATTAAAATTTCAAGCATATGAAATGCCTGAAGAAAAAGTATTAATTCAAGGAACTTTCGAACGTATTGGAATTGATGGTGGATTTTATACCATCAAATTAAATGGAGAAAAAACAAAAACAGAAGTAGAATTACCAAACCATGAGAAAGCAGTAGAAATTCTAGTAAAAGAATTATTAGATCGTCATATTGTAGAATCATTGGATGAAATTAAAGGAATTGGACATCGTACCGTTCATGGTGGAGATCAATTTAATTCTAGTGTATTAATTACCGAAGAAGTAATTGCGAAATTAGAAGAATTAATCCCACTGGCACCACTTCATAATCCAGCCGGAATTACTGGAATTCGTGCCTTTGAAAAAATGATTCCAAATGCGAAAGCAGTTGCTGTATTTGACACTGCCTTCCATCAAACAATGCCTAAAGAGAATTATTTATATTCTGTTCCAATGGAATGGTATGAAAAGTATGGAGTACGTAAATATGGATTCCATGGAACAAGTCATAAATATGTATCACAACGTATGAATGAAATTTTAGGTAGAACAGATACTAAAATCATTACTTGTCATATTGGAAGTGGTGGAAGTATTAGTGCAGTATTAAATGGAAAATGTATTGATACATCTATGGGATTCACTCCAAATGCTGGAATTATGATGGGAACACGTTCAGGAGATATTGATTATTCTATGATTCCATATTTAATGGAAAAATCAGGAATGTCATTAAAAGAAATTGATAATGCTTTAAATAAACAAAGTGGTTTCTATGGTATTAGTAAGGGAAAGAGTGATGCTAGAGATATCGAGGCAGGAATGGAAGCTGGAGATGAACTTTGTACTTTAGCTCAAAAAATGTATGTAAAACGTGTTGTTGAATACATTGCAAAATATTATGTACTATTAGGTGGATGTGATGCGATTGTATTTACAGCAGGTTTAGGAGAAAACTCTATGCTTGCTAGAAAACAGATTATGGAATCATTAGAAGTACTTGGTGTAAAAGTAGATGAAAAAGCAAATGATATGCGTGGAGAAGAAAAAATGGTCAGTGCAAAAGACTCTAAAATTCTATGTTATGTCATTCCAACAGATGAAGAAGTTATGATTGCAAGAGATACTTATGAACTTGTAAAATAGAGAATTGTAGACTTGTTTGATACAAGTCTCTTCTTGTTGGAAAAATAAAACAATTTACAATAGATTCATAAAAAAACGGGGGGGTAAATATGAATCATGATTTAAAAGTAATCAAAAAGAAATATGGAGAAGAAATGATGCATCTATGTAGAGAACTATTTCCAACACTATTAGAAACGGAGGGCTTGTTACCTACGTTGTTAATGCGTTCTTTTAAAGAGAGTCATTCTATCGCACAGGATATTAAGAATCATGGATTGGAAGATGATTTTATGGATTATATATATAGTTTTGTCCATGTCGAACAGGATCATAAACTGTCTTCCAATTCTACTCCAGAAGAACTTCTTGGAGAAGTAGGATATCAGTTATATGAATGTCATACAGAAGAAGAAATCCAAAGTTTTAAAAAATATTATGCACCTAGAGAAGAACTTTGCACATTTCGTGAGAATCGGTTAGAACGTTATTATGTGTTTTTTGCGGTAAAAGAGAATGTTGAAGAAATAAAAAGGGAAAATTTTAAAAAACCTAAAAGACAAGATGAATATGGAACATCGGTAATTAGTATACAATTTACGAGAGATTCTTCTCATACTTTATCTATAAAAAATAGATATAATCACAGTGTCAATTTTCCAGATAGTACATTTGGAAATAATTTAGATAACATTATCCCAGGACTTACTGATAGTTTTGCTCAATATTATGGAATGACCCAATTAGGTCATCAAAATCGGTTCGAATTACCAGGGTATGTCAAAGCAAGAGATGGTAAATTTTATAAATATAATTATGAAATTTATAATATTTATTATTGCGAAAACAATATTATTATAGATAATTTTGAAGTAAGAGAGTATCCTAAGGAAAGATACGTTATATTTGATTATTTCATTCTTGATTTACAAACAAAAAAAATAGAAGGATATAATATATATAATCGTTTTATACAAGATAGCTTTCCGGATACAATCGGAGTGATTGAGAGAATAGAGATCAAAAAGCAACCAAATGGAAAGTTGATCGAGATATATGAAAAAGATAGTGAGGAACCTATTTTATTAGGATTGGATCAACATAACAGAATCATTTCTTTGGTTCATAATCATGTACAACATATACCGGATAGATTTTTAGTATATAACGTGACGATAGAGGAAATAGAATTATTAAATGTGGTTGAAATAGGGAATATGTTTCTTTGGATGAATAGTGAATTAGAAAAGGTAGTGCTACCGAATGTGGTTGAAATAGGGGATGATTGCCTTTCCAATAATGAAAAGTTACAAAGGATAGTGTGTCCAAAATTAAAAAGCTATGGTGAGAAATTTTGCCAGGCTTGTAATCATTTAGTATATGTTTATACTCCACTGTTACCAGAGTTAGAGGCAGAACTGTATTCTCGTTCAACAATAGAGGAGAAAAAATTATGTTAAAATTAACAATAAATGATATCAGAGAATATTGGTATATATTAAGAGATTTTAATAATAAACAATATGAAATAAACATTGAGTTTTATGATATAAAACAATTTCCAAAAAAAGGGGATTCCATTTATATGGATGAAAGATTATTACAAGAAATTAATCATAGTGTAGCTAGTTTTGGAAAGTTGGATGGAATTTACGGAAAAAAGATCAATGCTGAAAATTTTGAAGATGTAATAGTGGTACAAATTAATGGAGAAAATATTTATTTGAAACGATATTATGGTTAAAAAGAGCGATTGCTCTTTTTGTTTAAGTAAAAGAAAGATACATAAGTTATATTATTCGTAGTTAATTATGTTATAGATTTGTTGAAATATAAATTCAAAATTGAGGAATATATAAAACAGTACATTTTTTACTAATACTGATCAATAAAATCTTGGCTAAAAAAAGAAACTTAAGTAGGACTGTTCTTGACACTAAAAATAATATCATTTAAAATGAGATATAGAGAAGAGTGAAATTATGTTTCAGGGTTCAATTTATAAAAAAATATTTAGAAAAATAAAAAAATATAATACGATTGTTATTGCACGACATGTCGGACCAGATCCGGATGCTTTAGGCTCTGTTCTTGGCTTAAAACAAGCAATTCTGAATACTTTTCCACATAAAAAAGTATATGCAGTAGGTTGTCCTGCAAGTAAATTTCGTTATTTAGGAACATTGGATAATGTAACGGATGAAATGTATGAGAATAGTTTACTGATTGTATTAGATACACCTGATGCAAAACGTGTAGATGGTGTGAATCCCAGCAAATTTCGTTATACAATTAAAATTGACCATCATCCATATGTAGAAACATTTTGTAAAATAGAGTGGGTAGATGATACTTATAGCAGTGCTTCTGAAATGGTATTAGAATTAATATATTATACAAAACTAAAAATGAGTACCGAAGTAGCAGAAAAACTATATATTGGTCTTGTTGCTGATACGGATCGCTTTATGTTTAAAACATCTACCGCACGAACTTTTTATAATGTATCAAGATTATTAGATGAAACGGAATTAGATATTACAAAAATATATCCTAAGTTATATACAAGACCATTGAAAGAAATTCAATTTCAAGGGTTTCTTTCAAAACATTTAACTGTAACAGAACATGGTTTTGGTTATGTCAAATTACCACAAGAGTTATTAGATGAAGAACAAGTAGATGCTGCAACCGCAGGTAATCTAATTAACAATTTTAATTTTATTGATGAGATGATTGCTTGGGGATTTTTCTCTTATGATAAAACAACAGGATTAATTCGTGGAAGTTTACGTTCTAGAGGACCAGTCATCAATGAGATAGCAAAACAGTTCGGTGGCGGTGGTCATGCCATGGCAAGTGGATGTCGTTTACATACTTTTGAAGAAGTGGATGAGATGATTTTGAAATTAGATCAAGTTTGTAAAGAGTATCGAGAACAATTATAATACAAAAAAATGTTGCATATTCTCACAAAATCATCTATAATAATCACTTAAGAGAGGTGAGAATGATGGCATATAATGATTTAATAGAAACAAAAGAAGGTATTACACAGGGTGAAATTCGTGACAGGATTATGGTAGATGCATTCTTTTTACAGGCACTTCAGTTTATGAAAAATATTACACAAGAGGAGTTGCAGAAAAACGGTTATTACTTAATAAAAACTTATGAAGCAACGACTCACGGATATGAAATTTCTTCTTTTAGATTAAAAACGTGCCCTGAAGATCATGAAATTTTATACGGAAAATCTGAAAAAGGACTTGGACAATATCGTGTTATTCCTTCACCAGAATCTAATTTAATTACGGAAAGAGAATCTCGTGTATTGTCAGAAAACTTTAATTATCGTAGAAAATCTTCTATTCTAAACACTTTATCTAATATTTTATATGAAGTATATCAGGGAAATCTATTACCAGATAAAACTCCTGAGGAGCCAAAGGTAAAAAAACTAGGTTCATAAGTATTTTATGTTCCTAGTTTTTTCTATCTGTGATATAATTGCATTAGGATAGAGGTGTAAATATGATATTGCTTTTATTGATGGGATTAGGATTACTTGGTTTGACATTATATGCGAAATGGGAAGAAAATAATAAGAAGAAATATGGTGTTCCAGTAACACTGACAGTTATTTCTAGTCGCCCTGAAATTAAGGATATACAAGGGGAGCCGGTCATACTTGGATATTATACTGAATTTGAATTTTTTCTTCAAGGTCAAAGAAAGGTAGAAACAGTTGTGTATAAAGATGAATTAGCACCAGGAACAAATTTAGATGGAATTTATGTTCAACAACCTGATACATCATATTTGGTTGCGGGAAATAGTGGCGTTCATCTTGCCAAAGGAGGCTTTGTCATTGGAATCATTGCTTCTATGTTGTTTATTACTCTGTATTTTCTATTAGTCTTTGAATGTAATTATGTTATTCTGTTAGGAGTCTTTATCGCATATTTCGTTGTTCTTGTTTTATTAATAGGACATTATACAAAAGATCAAAAGAAGAATAGTAATCAAATCGATCATAATCCAAATAACAATGATATGAAATAAATAATCATTTTGTAAGGTGTCAGAAAATGGCACTTTTTTTGACATTTGTTTTTCAAGGGAAAGGTAGATATTCAAGGAAAAACATGTTATAATGGTGTATGAACGATAGGAGCGATGTTATGGAAGTTTATGAAATCACAAATTACTATCAAGATTTTAAAAAGAGAATATTAGATCTTTGGAGGTCACTTTGAAGCACGTAATATTCAAGAAGAAATAGAAAAATTAGAAGAAGAAACAACACTACCAAATTTTTGGAATGATAGAAAGAAAAGTCAGGCAATTTTTGATGAGTTAAATTCTTTAAAGAAGACGGTTGAACAAGTTGAATCGCTAAAAAAAGATATTTTAGAGCATATTGAAATGTTAGAATTGATAAAAGAAACTCCTGATCTAGAAATTCAAGAATTATTAAGTAATGATGTTGATTCTATTAGAGGACGTCTTGAGTCATTAGAGATTATGGTATTATTAGATGGAAAGTATGACTCTCTAGGAGCTATTTTAGAGATTCATTCTGGAGCAGGTGGAACAGAAGCTTGTGACTGGGCAAATATGCTTTATCGTATGTATACGAGATGGTGTGAGAAACATGGGTTTCATATAGAAGAGATCAACAATGAAGCTGGGGATGAGGCCGGAATCAAAAGTGTTATGGCCTTTATTACTGGAAAGAATGCTTTTGGCTATTTAAAATGTGAACGTGGTGTTCATCGTTTGGTTCGTATTTCTCCCTTTGATTCTAATAGTAGAAGGCATACTTCTTTTGCGTCCGTGGAAGTAACCCCTTTGTTTGATGGAAATGATGTAGATGTTGAGATCAAAGAATCTGATATAAAAATTGATGTATATCGTTCTAGTGGGGCAGGAGGACAACATGTAAATAAGACAGAAAGTGCAGTTCGGATTACACACTTACCAACTGGAATTGTAGTTACTTGTCAAAATGAACGAAGTCAAATTCAAAATAAAGAACGAGCTATGGAAGTTTTAAAAAATAAATTATATCAGTTAGAAATACAAAAAAGAGAAGAACAGATGAAAGAAATGAAAAGTGATATGAAAAAAATAGACTTTGGTAGTCAAATTAGAAGTTATGTCATGCATCCGTACAGTCTCGTAAAAGATCATCGTACTAATGCTGAAAATGCAAACGTAGAAGCAGTATTAGATGGAGATTTAGACTTATTTATCAATACTTACTTGAAGAAAGGGGAATAACCATGTTTTTTCATAAAAAGAAACTATTTGATGAAAATATTATTAAGAATATTTATAAAAAAGATCGTTTTGTTCGATATGTACAATTTTTTATTGGTTCCCTTTTAGTTGCTCTTTCATTTAATTTATTTATTTTACCAAATCAAATCACTTATGGTATGAGTGGTGTTGGTGTTATTTTAAATGCTTTATTTGGCTTGGATCCATCTATAGTAATATTGATTGGATCAGGAATTTTACTCATTATGAGTTATTTCTTGCTCGGAAAAGAAAAAACAATGAATTCTGTACTGGGTTCTATTTTAGTTCCAGTTTTAATGAAAGTAACAGAGATTGTACCAGAGTATATTGTCATAGAAACAACGGAGCCATTTGTGTTAGTACTGTTTGGTGCAGTGATTACAGGATTTGGTATGGGGCTTGTATTTAAAGCTGGATACACCACTGGTGGGACAGATATTTTAAATCAAATTGTTGCGAAATATGCACATATGTCTGTTGGTACTGCCATGTATTTTACAGACGGATTGATCGTTTGTAGTTCCTTCTTCTTTTTTGGAGCAAGTAAGATGCTTTATTCGATTATTTCTTTATATATTATTAGTATTATGACGGATAAAGTTGTGTTAGGAATTTCTAACTCTAAAGCATTTTATATTATTACAGAACATGAAACAGCAGTCAAAAAGTTTATTATGGAACATTTGTCACATGGTGTTACTGTGTTAGATGGTCGTGGTGGTTTTACTGGAAATCATCAAAAAGTCATTATGTGTATTATTCCAACAAAAGAATATTATATTGCGAAAGAAGGAATTCGTGAAATTGATCCTCGTGCATTTTTTGTAGTAACAGATGCTTATGAGGTCAATGGTGGAGAATAAAAAGAAAGTTAGGTGGTTATATGGATTTAATTCGTATGAAGAATGTAAAAAAGAAATATAAAAATGGTGTTACAGCAATCTATGATCTAGATTTAAGAATTAAAAAAGGAGAATTTGTCTTTGTGATTGGTTCTACTGGATGTGGAAAATCAACATTAATTAAGATGCTTTACCGTGAAGAAAAACCAACTAGTGGACAAATTATTGTTGGTGGAATTGATGTTGGGAAATTAGGAAATAGTAAAGTTTATAAATTACGTCGTAAATTAGGAGTGGTATTTCAAGACTTCAAATTATTGCCAAAAAAGACTGTATATGAAAATGTTGCTTTTTCTTTAGAGATTTTTGGTCTTCCAAAAGATGAAATTTATTCTAAAGTTGTAAAAGTGTTAGATTTAGTTGGATTAAAAAATAAAGCAAAAAATTATCCAAATCAATTATCTGGTGGAGAACAACAAAGAGTTGCAATTGCTAGAGCAATTGTGAATGGCCCAAAACTTTTAATCTGTGACGAGCCTACAGGAAACTTAGATGAAGTAACAAGTATGGAAATCATGAATGTATTAGATGCGATCAATCAAATGGGAACAACGATTATTATGGTTACCCACGATACAGAAATTGTTAATAAAATGAAAAAAAGAGTTATTTTATTAGATACTGGTCGTGTTTTAAGAGATTATAAGGAGGGAACATATACACATGAAGGCATTTAGAATATTAAGTAGAAATATTAGAGATTCATTTCAAAGTGTATTTCGTAACTTCTCTTTATCATTAGCAAGTATTTCTTGTATTACAATTACGTTGTTGGTTGTTTCTATTTCTATGATCTTATCAGTAAATGTAAATAACTTTGCAACCTTAGTAGAAAGAGATGTTACCATTGTTGTATTTTTGGATACGGATATCTCTGCTGAGGATGTCAAAGTAGTTGAACAAAAAATTAAACGTTTAGATAATATTGAAAGTATTTCTTTTCAATCAAAAGGTGAAATCACGGAAGAAATGAAAAATTCTTCTGAAACATTCAAAGCAATTATGGATGAGTGGACAGAAGATGAAAATCCTCTTCAAGATACTTATTTAGTGAAAGTAGAAGACATTAATAAAATTGCAAGTACTGCAAGACAAATTGGACAAATTGATGGTGTTGATGTCATTAAATATGGAGAAGGAATGGTTGAACAACTTGTTACTGTATTTGATGTTGTCCGCAAAATTTGTCTAGGAATGGTTGTAGCTTTGATTATTGTTACTGCATTCTTAATTTCTAATACAATTAAAATTACCATCTTTTCTCGTAAACGTGAAATTGAAATTATGCGCCTTGTTGGAGCAAGTAATTTAAATATCAAAATACCATTTATTTTTGAGGGATTATTCTTAGGTATGCTTGGTTCTATTATTCCAATCATTGGAACAATTTATGGATATACAGTATTGTATGATAATTTCCATGGTCAATTGTTTTCACCATTCATTCGTTTAGTAGAGCCACAACCATTTATTATCTTATTATCTGGGGTATTATTAATTATTGGTATC
>CALVJU010000076.1 GCA_944332375.1 uncultured Bacilli bacterium | reverse complement strand
ATATTTACCCATGCTTTATATGGATTATCACGTTTGGTAGGAATATTTTCAATGACATCCCCTTCCATACTATACACTTCAATTTCTTGTCCTTTTTTCTCTAAAGCTTTTTGTAATAGTTGTGGTAAATGATAGATATTATGCGTTCCAAATACTAAATCAACTGCTTTATACTTCTTCATAATCTCTTCTACAACATGTTCTTCTTGAGCCATACAACCACAGACAGCAATCATTAAATTAGGATTCGTTTCTTTCGCATGTTTTAATCTACCAATCATTCCAAATACTTTATTATGCGCATTTTCACGAATCGCACATGTATTTAAAATAACTAAGTCAGCGATTTCCATACTATTCGCTTCTTTATATCCCATATTTTCTAAGATGGCTTTCACATTCTCACTATCATGTTCATTCATCTGACATCCATATGTCTTTACATAGTAGAATAATCCGTCTCCTAAGTGTTGTAATTCATGGGTTAAAATATATTCATTTGTCTTTGTTTTTACCTTTTCATTGGTACGTTTTTTTGCTTCCATTAAATTTGGTAGTTTCATCTAACATCCCTCAATTTCCTAAGGTATTATACCATGTTTTTCTTTCTTTTCAAAGTACTAAAACCATCCAAAAATAGAAAAGCTCACTTGCTTTTCTATTTTCTATTCGACGTTGGAAACTTGTTTAAATATTTTCTTTTTTCTTCTAATGAATTGGCCTGTTCAGACACGATTTGATAAAATCCTGGATCTTGAATTACATCCATAATCTGTTTTACATTCTCAGTACGTTTCTGTTCTTGATCTCGCAATTCATGTAGAAATTGAGGAGAAACAAAAATCATCGTCTCTTTCCAAGTATACATGAGTTCCATATTATTTTGTTGTAATACTTTTTCTTCAAATAACTCTGGACGGGCATTTCTCACATTCGTTACAAAACAGAGCATTGCGACAAAGTCATTTGTTTGGAGAAGAAGTGAAGTTGCTCTTTCAGCATCCGCTTCTATATGATTCTTACAGAAAATTGTCATTAACTGAAAATCTTCCGTTGTAATTGTCTGTTTTTGTATTTTTTCTTCTATTGTATCAAAAATTCCCTGTTCCATCTCTTTCCAATTCACTTGCTCTATATCAGAAAAGCGTAACATATAAGAAATACTCTTTGATTGCACCACTGCTTTTCCTATTTTATCTAAATGAACACCTTTTACTTTTCTCGCAACCTCTAATAAAGAAGAAATATCTTCTCGCTTTATCAAAACATCTTCCACCAAAGAAATATATGGTTCTTTTTGATATCGTTTCATCGATAAAAATTGTACTAAACTTTCACTATAAGCAGTTTCTAATGTTTCTTTCACGACTTGTTCTTTTTTATCCATCCTATTTACACCTCACGAACACATTCTATCAAACGTTTGATTCATTTGTCAAAAAAAAGAAGTATTTTTTTATACTTCTTGAACAACGATTAATATCATTGGTTTACATTCTGTTTCTTGATATAAGTATTTTCCTAACTTATCACGAATACCGGATTTAATTTTATTGAATTCGATATAATTTTGTTTTGTATTTTCATTGATCACTTCTAAAGAAATCTTTTGTGCTTCTTTAATAATGTCAATATTGTCTTTTACATAAATAAATCCACGTGTTAGTATTTCCGGTCCAGCTAAAATCTTCTTTGTCGTACGATCAACAGTTGCACTCACAATGACAATTCCATTATCACTTAAGAGTTCACGATCTTTTAAAACTAACTCTCCTACATCACCAATGGCTTTTCCATCTACTAATATATCATCTACTTTTACTGTTTCATTTTTATCCATTAATTTCCCATCAATAAAAGTAACAACTTGACCATTTAATTTTAATAGAATATTTTCTTCGTTCATACCAACTTGTAATGCGACTTTCGCGTTTTCTACTTGATGGCGATACTCACCAATCACTGGAAAGTAATATTTTGGTTGCATCAAAGAAATCATCATCATCAAATCTTCTGAAGAAGCATGTTGATTTAAATACTTCTTACCAGATACTTCTACGAAATTTGCTCCAATTCTAGAAATATCATCAAAGATCTTCGCAACTGTTCTTTCCATTCCCTCATAAATTGGAGAAGCAAATACAACAGTATCTTTATCCGTTAACTTTAAGAACTTATCATATCCTCTCAAAATACGTTTAATATTAGAATATGGTTTTTCTCTTTCATCAGATACTAACACTAAAATATTTTTATCATTCAAATGTTTTAAATTCTGAATACGTGTTTTATCAAAAGAAATATAATTCTGATCAATTGCCATGTGAATTAAATGTTCTAAATGTCTTCCCATAATGACAATATTACGATCTGTATCCATAATAGAATTAAAAATCTCTTGAATACGATATAATTGTGTACTAGAAATGTGGAAGATGATTCTTCCCTCATATTTATTTAATGTTTCACTCATTAAAGATGCAATACGATGTTGTGGAGAAGTAAATCCTCTTCTTGGTGCATATAAAGACTCACTCATCAAACATAAAACACCTTTTTTCCCAATATAAGCAAGTTTTCCAATATCTGTTTGATAATTTCCTACCATACTAGGATCAAACATAAAATTACCTGTATAAACAATTGCTCCTTGATCCGTATTTAATACATATCCGACTGTATCTGGTACAGAGTGACTTAAACTAATTGGAAATACACTATTCTTTCCAAAATTCATTTTACGATGTGCTTTAATCTCCACCAATTTCGCATTTTTAATCTCAGAATTATCTAATTCCTCTTTTAAGATTTCAAGTGTAAATTTTGTCCCATATATTTTTAAATTTGGTAAATCTTTTAAAATATCTGGAATTGCCCCTAACTGTTCATCATGACCATGAGTAATAAATACCCCTTTGACACGATCGATATTCTCTTTTAAATAATCATAGTTAGGTAAAATATAATCTACACCTAACATATTATCATCTGCATTTTTTAACCCGGCATCAAAAACAAATATATCTTGGTCGACTTCTACAATATACATATTTTTTCCATTTTCATTTAATCCACCAAGACTAAATATTTTTATTTTACTCAAAAATAATCTCTCCTTTCTTTTTTTCATGTTAAAAGACTTAAACATTATACCAAATATTTTCAAAGTTGTCTATTTTCAACACAAAAAGAAAAGAGAACCAACCATTGGTCCCATACGTTTCAAGACAAACGCCCACTGATTTTTCTTCTCTTTCATTCAGAAAATCAATCAGAACCATTCCCATTCCATGTTTGGTCCTCTTCTCCTTGAAATTATCTTATTACTACGATATTCCTATTCCACAACAAGATATGTTTCATCTAAAATCGAATATAAATATCCAGAAACAGGAAGGTGCAACTTCTCTTCTATATACTCCATATAGCCCCGAACTTGTTCTTGATATTCTTTTTTATGAATCTCTTTTAATTTATAATCGACAATCATCGCATCTTTCTCTCCTACTAATAATAAATCAATAATTCCATTCTTCTCTCCCTCTTCTGTCGTACGAAGAAACTCATACTCATGAAATACTTGATAATTCTGAATATCTTTCATAAAATCCGTTTGTAAAAATGCATCCATTTTCTTTTTTTCAAACGCATTCAAACCTAAATAAGAAAGACTTTCCTCTGGATGATGAAAATCCATCATCTCCAAATAACGATGCATTCTTGTTCCTACTTCCATCTTATCCATATCTTCAAAAGAAATCTCTGTCGGCTTATGAGAATAAGTCGCATGCGTAAGCACTTCTTTTTCTTCCTTGATAGATAACAAATCAGAAAACGGTTCTATCACTTTCTTATCTAAAACTTCAAAATGGCTTTGATCATAGTCCTTCGTCAATTTTAATTGTTCTAAAGGAATAGGAGTCGTATATGGAGTTAATAACTCTTTAATCGAAGCAACAATATCATATAAACTCTTATAATGTGTTCGAATCCTTTCTGGAACAACCTGTATAAAAGGTGTTCCCTCTTCTACATCACTCATAGGAGCCACTAAAATAATTTTCTCTTTGGCTCTAGTCAGTGCGACATAAAACACACGAATCTTTTCAGAAATATCATCCAACTCATTCTTTGTCGTAAATAATGTCTTATAAAATGTCTCTCTAATTCCCTCTTCAAAAAATGGAACAATCAATCCAAAATCTTTATGATATAAGAAACGTTCTTTGGTATCTGCTTTAGAAAACAATTTCGTCAATCCTGAAAAATAACAAATTGGGAACTCTAACCCCTTTGATTTATGAATTGTCATCAACGTCACCGCATCGACATCACTCTCTTTTTTGACATCAAAACTAACATCTAATGGATAAGTATCAAGCTGTTCAAAGTAAGTAACAAGTTGCTTTAAATCATATCCATTTTGTTCTAAGGTCTCTGTCAAATTCAAAAGAAATACCAATTTATCACTATTTACTTCTACATCTCCTAATTGAATCACCGCATCAAATAATTGAAACGTGTGATAAATTTCTCTCATCAGAGAAGAAATGGTATGTGTTTTAGAATAATGAGCAAGATCATTTAATTTCTCATATAGAAGTATGAACTCACTTTCCTCTTGCATACATGAAAAGATGGTTCTCCCCTCTTGTTTCGCATGATTCAATAATCGCAAAGTACTATCATCACTCACTCCTCCTAAGAAAGAGCGAGATAAAGAGAGAAATGGATGAAGGACTGCTTCTTTCGTTTCTTTTCTTCTCGCGATACAATCAATCAGTTGTAAAATACTTTTGACTGTATAAATCACATCCGTCGCATAAAAAGATTCTTCTTTATGAATGGTAATCGGAATTCCTAAATAAGTAAATATCGTTTTATATAGATCAAAATTTGTCTTACGGTCTTGTAAAATTGCGAAATCAGAATAAGTAACTGGACGAAGTTTTCCTTTATCTTGAATCATCTCATGATTGGCAATTCGCTTTTTAATATCTTGGGCAATCATAAAAGCTTCAATCTCTTCTTTACGATATCTCTTTGCCTCTTCTCTTTCTTTATAGTCATAATCTAATACTTCGATCTCATAATTGGTCTTTGAATCTTTTACTTTCTCATAAGATAAATTTCCAAAAATCATTTCTTCTTGATTGAAATAATGAACGCCCCCTATTTTCTCATCCATAACAGCTTGAAAAATAAAGTTAATCGCATCCACTACTTCTTTTCTCGAACGGAAATTTTTAGAAAGAGTAATTAATTTTCCTCCCTCATTTTTCTGATAACGATAAAACTTATTCATAAAAATGTTAGGATTAGCATTACGAAAACGATAAATCGATTGTTTGACATCCCCTACGGTATAGACATTATTGTTTTCAATCATCGATACAAAATACGTTCCAATATCATTCGTATCTTGATATTCATCAATCATAATCTCATAAATACGAGATTGATATTCTTTTCGAATCTTCTCTTGTTCTTCTAATAATTGAATCGCAAACCGTCCAATATCGTGAAACTCATATAAATTATATTTCTTTTTCTTCTCCAACAATCTTTTAAAATAAACTTTTAAGATTTCTTTTAATATTCCAATCGTCTCTTTTGTCTTTAATACTTCTTCGATATAAGATTCTTGATCTGGATAAACACAAAGACTCGTAATTTCTTGTATCTGTTTTTTTAAGTCTTGATAAATCTCTTTCATCTTATCTTTGACATCCTCATCAATCTCTTTCGAACGAGGTAACGATGGAAGTTTTATTGTGCGAAAAACAGAAGCGATTTCCTCATAGGTATTTTGATATGGTTCTATTTCTGTTTTTAATTGTTCTAAAATAGGAAGAAGGGGTTCCGGAGCAATCTCTAAATCTTGAGTTATTTCTTCCACAACCGCTGTTACTTGATTTTTTATTTCTTGAATATACTGTTGTAATTGTTTTTGAATGAATTCCCGATTACAGTTTTGATAACAATCCTCTAACTCCTGTTCAATATGAATCCGACTGGTAAGAGAATTTGCTAAGTTTAAAACAATCTTACGTACCTTCGTATCATCTTTCACGGTAAACGTATCTAGTAACTTTAAAAATTCCGCATTGTCTTGCTCATAAAACATTTGAAATGTTTCCTCAAGACTCTCTTGTTTCAATGATTCAATGAGAATTCCATCCCCGATTTTCACATCGTTTTCAATTTCAAGAAGATAGTGATATTTCTTGACAAGATTTAAACTAAAACTATCAAACGTACAAATACTCGCTAAATCTAATAATTGTAATTCTTTTTGTAGTTCTGGATATCCATTTGGAATTGCTTCTAATAATTTTTTCTTAACACGATCCTTCATTTCTTTGGCTGCCGCATTGGTGAATGTTAAAACAATCAAATCTAAAATAGAATGTCCTTCTTTTAATATTTCTAAAATACGTTCTGTTAAAACCGCTGTTTTCCCACTTCCTGCCCCAGCACTCACTAAAATTGAAGTGTTTCTTGTCGCAATCGCTTCCCATTGTCCATCGGTCCAAGTACTATTTACTGGTTTCTGTTTCACTTTTTCTCACCTCCATCTTCCTGCTCTAAAAATTCTAAGTTTTTATATTCTTTTACTGTTCGAAAATCATTTGCTTTTTTAAAGCAAATATCATAATACTGACAATACCTACATCCTGTCGCATCTTCTTTTTTCTCATTTCCAATTTGAATCGGAGCAATTGAAAAATCTGCTTTTTGAAGTGCTGTTACAACAGTATGAATATTTCGATCTACAATTTCTAATAAGCGATCTATGGTTTCCTCATCAATGCCTTTCGCTGTCGAATAAAAGGTGTTGTTCTTAGTCACACGTAAACTTTTTATCATACCACCATCTAAGTAGTGTTGATCTAAATGATGGAGTAAAGATATTTGATCTATCGTATAGCCATCTAGTTGATAGAACTGTTGTCTTTGTAACGCATAACTTTTCTTCTCATCATAGTTCATGACAGAAGGCAATATATGTTGTAAATAAAAACCTGCTACTTTCATTCCAGAAAAAGTCGGATGATGTTTTAAGAAATACAAATAGACAAGTAACTGCATATCCAATCCATAAATTACTTTATTATAATCTAGTTTTGTATTTCCTGTTTTATAGTCAACCACAATCACATACGTTTCTTCTTCTCCCTCAAAGATCATAATTTTATCAATCACACCCATAAAACGAACCTTGATCGTCTCATCTAACTCAATGGCAAATTCTTTTTCAAAATATTTAGACTCAAATTCTGTGCGTCCCATTTCTTTTTTCAAATAAAGACAAATTTCTCTCAATTCTTTTTGATACTTCTCTAAATAAAACTGTTCTTCTTTTGTAAAGGTTTCAATATCGTGAATAGATGATTCTATACAAGCATCGATCTCTTCTTCTTGATATAGTTTTGACAACACTTCGTGAAAAAACGTTCCTATCATCGTTGCTTTTCCCGTTGGTTTCTCTGGAACTTTTAAAATATGGCGTAAATAGAAACGAAACGGGCAGTGAAAGAACGTATCCATCGATGAATAAGAAAGCGTCATTTCCCCTTTTAAATATTCTTTTAAATAAGTCTCATTCACACCTTGAAACTTGTTCTCATAAGACTGATAATCTTCAATAAAAGTACGTTGAAATAAGTGTTTAAAATCCGAATTTTTCTCTTGATATTTATAATAGGTGTCTAAACTACGCGCTAATAAATAACGATTATAAGCTAGATTGCGATATGTTTCTTTTCCTTCTTCTCGTTTGATCTCTCTTCTACTTTCTAGCTCTTCTAATAGTGGAGAACGTTCAAAATTAGCAAACGAACTTCCTTTCGCATAACTTAACATCACTTTCTTTTTTCTAAACAGATAAGAAAGGACATGATTCTTATTTCGTTCATTTTTCTCTGTCGCATCCATCATTCCTAATTCTCTTTTTTCTTCATCATTGATATAATCTAAATCCAGCGAAACTGGTGGCATCGTCTCCTGATGAAACCCAACAATAAAATAAACATCTTCTACACCATAGTCTTCCAATCCCGAATCAATAGTTACCGCATTTTTTTCGAGAACTGATTTTAAATAAAGATGTTTGATCTCATAAACAAGAACTGGATAAAGAAGATGGATATCCACATCTTGATGTCGATATTTTCCATAGACACGAGCTAGTTTCTCAATCGCATCTTGTTCCACCTCATTTTTAGAAGACAAACTCGTGATCATCTCTTCCAATTGTTTACTGGATCCTTCCTTTGTTTCCACACTCTTTAAAAAATCTTGAATCAAAGGTAAAGAATAAATCGAGTTTTGCTCTTTGATTGTATATGGAATCTGATATAACTCTAACAGATGAATACAAAAACCTAAATAATCAGATGATACATTACAAATATGAATTTGATCCAATGGAACCTGATCTTGAACCATATTTAAAATAGAAGTACAAAGACAACTGATCTCTTCTCTTACATCTGTAAACTCGTGATAAAACATCATATCTTCTTCCATTGTTTCTTCTTCATACGTCACTATAATCTGTTCTTTTTCCAGATCTTTTAAAATATGAGTTGGAATCTGATACTTCATCCCAGCACAAATGAGTAAACTCTGTCTTTTCAAATAAGCTTTCTGATAAGTAGATGGCATCATCACTTTTTCTTCTATCAATTCTTTTTTCAACGCTTCTAACTCTTTTAATTTTCCAGTTTTTTGTTCTTTTGTATACCACAATATTTCTTTCAAACTATTCGCAACACTAGGCAAATATCCCCTTTTTCGCATTTCTAATAAATAATCATCACGATATGTCCCATATAACAATTCTTTCAATTCCGAAAGAGAAAGAAATTTAAAGTCCTCTAATTGATTCTCTTGTTCTTTTTCTAATAAAATGCGATGTTTTTCCTCAGGAGTTGCGATGATAAGTTTTGTCATAGGATCTCATCCTTTCTTTTTTTATTCTATCATATCCTACTTCGATATGGTCAATGTAAATTTATTATATCAAATCACGAACATTCGTTCAATTATTTTCAGAAAAAAAGCGAAAAAAATTCGCCCTTTCTCTTTCTACAAGTAAGAAATTCCTTGAATTAATTTTTGATCGTTTAAAACTTTCAGCGTCACTGTCAAAATCGTACTTTCTCCTTCATTCATAAAGGTAAGCGTATAAAGATTGGTTGTCTTATCTAAGGTCATACTATTTAATGTCGTTGGAAGTGTAATACTTGTATCTTCTTCTGTTACTTGATAACAATAATTGGTATCTGTTTGAAAAGGAGTTTGATAACTTGTTCCCTCTACATAGGTAGGAATAGAGGTATCAGAAAAAGCCGTTGCGAAATAATGAGTGATCTCTCCTTTTACAGTATCTTTATTTACACAAGTAATTTCCGGATGATTTTCTAATGTCGTCACATTAGAAGAATTGTTATTTTTGAGCTGAATGATCATAAACTTTAATTTATTACTATCCGTTACATCTCTTAAAGTTGTCGTCGTAATTGCTCCCAAACTCGTATGAATCGACTCCATCCAGTTACTGTATTCTTCTTTCAAAGCATCAGTCAGAGAAATCGTCTGCGTCTCATGAACAGAAGGAATCACTTCCTGAAGTTCTTGTTGTTGCTCTTCTGGAATGAAAAAATATAACACAAAAAGAACTAAAATCGTCAACAGAGCAAATTTCATAGAACGCGCATTTTCTATTTTTCTTTTTTCTTTCTTCTTCTCCATCTTTTCATCCTTTCTTATTTCTATTGTACCATACTCTTCTCTATTTTTTTCCATCTTTTGAAAAGAAAACGAGTTAGAAACTCCTAACTCATTTTTAAAAAGAATCAATATTAATTGTTACTAACTGATTTTCATGGATGTAACTAGAAGCCTGCACAATCGTGCGAATCGCATTCGCAATCACACCTTTTCTTCCAATTACACGTCCCATATCTTCATTACTTACCAATACTTCAATTACGACTTTGTCTTCATCATCCTCAAAAGCTTTTACACGAACCATTTCTGGTTCTTTGACAACTGATTTTACTAAAAACTCAGTAAGTGGTACAAAATCCAAATTAGTTACCTTTTTTTGCTTTTGATTCGTGGAATTCTTTTAAAATTCCTTCTTTACTTAAGATGTTTCTTACAGTATCAGTAGGTTCTGCACCGTTATTTAACCATTTCATGATTTCTTCTTTATCTAATTTAATTTCTGCAGGACTTGTTAATGGATTATAAGTTCCTACTTCTTCAATTACTTTTCCATCTCTTTTTGCTCTGGAATCAGCAACAACAACACGATAAAATGGTTTTTTCTTTGCTCCCATTCTTTTTAATCTTAATTTTACTGCCATAATAACTCCCTCCAATCTGTGTCCATTATAACAAACAATCATTTTATTGTCAACTATTTTAGGTTGACAATATATTTTATTTTCAAAAAACACCAATTATGCATTGGCGTTTTCATCAATATAGTTCTCATTGACTTGGTTATCAATTTCTTGCATTACTTCTTCTGTTGGTTCATCTTCAATTTCTTCCCAAGGTTCTTCATCATCTTCAATCGCAATCTTTACTTTTGTCTCTCCTACTAATTCTACTCCTAATTCTTTTTCAATATCAAAGTGAATGATTCCTTCTCCATCAATTTGCACATTACTACATGTAGGTTGTTTTAAAGATCTTACAATAATATCTGTATCACCAGTAAGACTTGTATTCTCTTTTGTCTTTACATGAAATGCTTCATTATATTCTATCTTTTTATTCACAACTGTTGTCTTACTATCATTCTCATAAGAATACCAGATATTTACATCAAAAGAGCCATCTACACCAACATTCTCTCCTGACTTATACCCTTTAAACTGATGATTAATTACCCAACAACCAAGTACATTAGAAGGTTTATCCGCTGGTGTCAAAGAATAACTATTTTTAAAATATTTCTTTCCCTTTCCAATCACAGCTTTTGTTACAATTTCTTTATATGTGGCCACAATATCACCCCTCACAATAATATATGTGATGATTTTAAAATGTGTCCCACAATTTCTTCTAACCAATCCATCAAATATTTGGTCTCATATCTTTCAAAGGCACCCATTCGTACGATAGAAAAAAAAGACAATTATTTTGTCTTTATTGAATCTGATACTTGTTCGAATAAATTGTTTTCAAGGCTTTCTTGTCCCATTTGAGTACGAGCCTCTTTTGCTGCATGTGCTTTCTTGTATTCCTCAAGTGCTCTCGCAAGTTCAGAATCATTTGATTCCTTTTGAGACTGAACAGGAGTTACTTTTATCGTTTCAATATTAGCAGTTCCTTGACTCACAGGAGCAACACCTAAAATTGTTTTTTTATAGTCCTCTAACTCATGAACTAACTCCTCTTTTTTTCCAGAACGGATTTGTTCCTCTGCTTCTTTTTTCGCATCTTGATATACTTGTTCTAACCATTCATCTATCGACAAATTCTCATTTGACATAAGTATCTTCCCCTTTCAAAACGATTTTATCCTATCATATCTCAAATTAAATGTCAAATCGTACACATTTCACATATACTTTGTTAGGGGGTTATATATGTGAAAAAATGGAAAAACTATCTCTTTCCAATCATCTTACTCTGTTCTATTCTCCTCGGTTGTATTTTAGGAATCATTCTTGGAGAAAAAGCAAATATCTTAAAGCCATTCGGTGAAGTATTTTTAAACTTAATGTACACTATTGTTGTACCTCTAGTCTTCTTCACCATCAGTAGTAGCGTCGCCAACATGGTCGACATGAAACGATTAGGAAAAATATTAAAATATGTCTTTCTCGTATTTTTCATCACAAGTGCGATTGCTGCTATCTTAATGCTACTTGTCTTATTCCTCATCGATCCAGTTGGAAAAGGGACAATCATCAAAGATACAATCACCAATTCATCCAGTACCAACATCGGTGAACAAATCGTTGCTGCCATTACCGTTAGTGACTTTAAAGAACTCTTCTCTAAAGATCATATGCTACCACTCATCATCTTTTCTTGCTTATTCGGAATCGCAACAAGTCTCATCGGAGAAAAAGGAAGAGGCATTGCCAATGGATTAAATGCACTATCTCAAATCATGATGAAACTTGTAACCATCATTATGTACTATGCACCAATTGGTCTTGCTGCCTATTTTGCCAGTCTCATTGGCGAATTCGGTCCTAACTTAATTGGTAGTTATGCGAAAAGTATGGTCATCTATTACTTATTATGTGTCGTCTACTTTCTAGTTTTTTATACTATTTATGCTTATGTTGCCGGTGGTAAAAAAGGAGTTAGACTCTTTTTCAAACATCAATTTCCAATCACAGTTACATCTCTTGCCACCCAAAGTTCTCTCGCTAGTCTTCCTACCAACTTAGAACAAACAGAGAAAATGAAAGTGCCAAAAGATATCCGTGAAGTAACCCTTCCAATCGGTGCGACAATGCACATGGAAGGTAGTGCTATGGCGGCCATCTTAAAAATCGTCTTCTTATTTAGTGTCTTCAATCAACCATTTACAGATCTATTTACCATTTCTACCGCAATTCTCATCGCCGTACTCAGTGCAGTAGTCATGAGTGGTATTCCAGGAGGTGGTCTCATTGGAGAAATGCTGATTGTCAGTCTCTATGGATTCCCACCAGAAGCATTCGCAATCATCGCAACCATCGGTTGGTTAGTAGATCCTCCTGCCACTTGTCTCAACGTCACAGGAGATAGTGTCAGTGCGATGTTAGTTACAAGATGCGTAGAAGGAAAAGATTGGTTAAAGAAAAAAGAAAAAACAAAAATTTCATACTAAAAGAAAGTGAACGCAATCACTTTCTTCTTTTATTATGCTTGTGGTCCTTGTTGACTTGAAGCATCCGTTGAACTTGGTTTCGTTTGAGTTTGCCCCAAATCAATAATTGGAATATCATTTTTTTGTGTTCCACTCACTTGTTGACTTCCTAAAGAAGTAGATGTCACTGGTTGTTCTGGAGAAATTTGTGTCATTTCTACATGAGGTGCAACCGGTGGTACCACATTTCCACTTCCTCCTAGATTTGGTTGTGGCATTGGTGGAACTGGATTACTTTGATTTCCTTGGGAAGCAGTTGAAACACCACCTGGTCCTGGATTCATTGTTGTCATCGTTCCATTCCCCATTCCATTCGTTGGATTTGGTGTTGGTGTCGTACCTACTTTTCCACCATTAGAACGGTTCTTTTTATTCGTTACATGTGCTAATACAACTAGAACAGCAATAATTAGAACAATTGCAGCAGCTCCAATTCCAACATAGAACCAAATATTGGTAAATTCAAACTCAAAATAAATATTTTCGCCTGTCATTTCCAAAAGATTCCATGTTAATGTTTTTCCATCTTCAGAAACACTCGTCGCATTCTGATCAATTGCTTTTGATGGAAGTTCTACTACCATAGTAAAATCAAACATTCCACTGTATGATGTAGCAGATTCATTGCCAGATAACTCTTCAAATTCAACACGATAACGATTTCCAGACTTTGTAAAAAGTTTCGGATCCTGTAAAAATGTACTTGTACTACTCATATCATCTTCTAAAGCAACAGGATCATCACTTGTTGCAAGTAAATCATCAATGTGATCATACTTCTTTGTTACAGTATATCCTTTGACATTAGATCCTTCTTCATACCTTTCTACAGTATATCCTTGTTCTTCTAAAGATTGAATTCCTCCGTAGTTTGAATTAAAGCTTTCTTCCAAATATGCCCATCTTTCTTCATCGGTATGCGTTGGTGCTTCACTACCATCAAGGCTTCCTGAAATATCAAATGAGCCATCATCATAGGTACTATCACTATAAGTGCTATCATCATAGTAATCAGTATAAGTATCGTCATAAGTACTATCGCTATAGTAATCATCGTAAGTACTATCATAGCTATCGTCATAAGTATCATCATTAAAATAAATGCCATCATAAGTATCATCGCTAAAATAACTATCGTCATAACTACTAGAACTATCTTCTTCATCAGATGCAATCATATAGTCAATCAATTCATTATCCATTGCTAGTATAACACTTAATTCCACAGATTTATCTGAATTAATTTTAATCCCATACTGTTGTTTCATCGTACAACCTGTCAGTAAAAGGATACATAAAGTAAATACCAATAATTTCTTTAATTTCTTCATAAAACTCACTCCTTCTTTCTTTCTTACTCCTCTATGAACGATTCTCTCCTACTCTATGATATTACTATCATATCATTTTTTTTCAAAAAAATATAGTCCTAAAAAAAAGAAAAAAAGTAGCAAGCTACTTCAGTTTCTTAGAATTGTGATATAAATAGATCACAAAGGCAATTGCAAATAGAATAATTCCCGCAATAATCAAGGCCTCATAGTTTTCTCGTTTCGTTTCCTCTACTAAATCCGTACTCTCATAACTTTCTTGTTCTTCTTCTGGAATTCCATTTAACACTTCACTGACAATATCCGGAGCATCTTCATTTTCATAATATTCTATCGCAGCACGAATATCTTGTTCTCTTTCATCACTAAATCCTGTAATCGAACGATCTCCAACAACTAAAAACGGAACTCCTTTACTATCAGAATCTAAACGTTCTTTTACTTTTTCTAACAACTCTGCATTTTCTTGATTCTCCCATACTTCATAAGCAATCACATGCATATAGGGATATTCATCTTGTATCTCCGTTAAAAATTCACGTTCTGCCGCACAAAAGGAACAAGTACTACCATGAAACAAATAAACATTTAATGTTTTTTCATCCGCAGCAGAAACATTCGTGATCAGGAAAAAACTACAGATCAAGGTTACTACAAACAATCCAATTTTCTTCATACTCTTCACCATCTTAATCTTTCTATTTCTTCTTTTAATACTTGTAATAAGGTTTCTATTTCTTGTTCTGTCGTCATGTGCGATAAACTAATTCGTATGGTCGTCAAGGCTCTATTTTCATCCTTCGTAAGGGCATATACCGCATCAGATCTTGTATTCGTCGTACAAGCACTCTTAGTAGAAACATAAATTTCTTTTTCTTCTAACGCATGTAATAATGTTTCTGGTTTCACAGAAGCGACACTGATATTGACAATATGGGGAATAGAACGATTGGTACTATTGATTACAATCCCCTCAATTTTCTTTAACCCATCTTGTAACTGTCGATTTCTCTCTTCCACAATTCTGTCATGTTGTGGTTGCTGTTCCAAACTCAAGCGGAGTGCTTTCGCAAGACTCGCAATCAGAGGAAGGGCTGGTGTCCCACTACGATATTTCGTTGTACTTTTCCCTCCATGAATGAGAGGTATGATATCAATTCCCTCTTTTTTATAAAGGAGTCCAATTCCCTTTAATCCATAAATCTTATGCGCAGACATACTCATGAAATCTACTTGTTCCAAGGAGAAAGGAACTTTTCCAATGTTTTGTGTCATATCTACGTGAAAAAAACACTTTGGATATTTCTTGACAATTTTCGCTATTTCTGTGATTGGTTGTAAAATGCCAAGTTCACTTGATACACTCGCTACAGTGACTAAAATCGTATCTTCACGCATCTTGTTTTCTAAGGCTTCTAAATCCACTGTTCCATCTTCTAATAATGGAAGATATTCTACTGTAAAACCGAACTGTTCTAAATAATGAAGTGGTTCTACAACAGAAGAATGTTCAAATGGGGTTGTTAAAATATGTTTTCCCCTATTTTGATAACGAAAGCAAACCCCTTTTATCACTGTATTATTAGACTCACTAGCTCCACTTGTATAAATAATCTCACTTGGTTTTACTTTTAATAATTTCGCAATCTGTTCTGTTGCTTGATTTAAAAAACGTTGGCTCTCCACTCCAAGGCGATGAAGAGAATTCGGATTTCCCGGATACTTCTTACACACCTGGACAAATGTATCTAATACTTCATCAGATACAGGAGTGGTTGCTGAATAATCAAAATACATACTCTTCACCACAATTCTTATTTCTCTTTTCAATTATATCACATTTTTCCTAAATCCATAGAAAAAATAGATGATCTCTTTTTTGGACCATCTATTCTTTTTATGCTTTATGTTCATCAATCCATCTTTGAATGGAATCTTTTGGTTGAAAACCACTTGTCTTTGCTAGGATCTTTCCATCTTTCATCAGTACTAAAGTTGGAACACTCATAATTCCATATTGACGAGCCAAATTCATAGATTCATCAATATCTACTTTGACAATATCAATACTATCACGATCACTTGCTAAATCTTCCAATACAGGACTTAACATCTTACATGGACCACACCAAGTTGCAAAAAAATCAACTAAGACAAGACCCTTTCCTGTCATGTCTGTAAAATTACTTTCATTCGCATGTTTTAACATATTTTATCTCCCTTCATATTGACTCAAAATAGAGTCTGCTCCTTCTATTTTTAATTTCTCACTATCAATCAACTCTTTTGCAGAGTCATAACTTACTACATGATATTTTAAGAACAAATCCAGTGTTTCTAAATTCAATTGATTCTTATCTGTTGTATCTTGATATTGATCCTTTAAATCACCGAATTCATCTACGACATTTAAACTATCCTCTACTACAGAAGATAACAATGGAGTCTGATTTAAAATCATACTTCTGACACCAGATTGTTCAATTTCTGGAATAGAAAAAACAGGAATAGATAGGCAATAAAGTCCAATAAAAATCATAATATATGCTTCAATAAAACCGACAACCATTCCCAGTAATTTAGATGGAATACCAAGAATCACAGTAAACTTTAAAATGGTTTCCACAACTCTTGTCGCACGAACAATGACGTGATAAATCGCAATTAAAACGATATAAATAAGTAAGAAGGAAATCACTTCATAAATTAAGATATTTAATACCGTTACTCCTGCTAAATCTCCACTGAATTGAAAAAATGGAACAAATTGATATAAAATACCAGAAACAACATCTTTTAATAAATAAGATAAAATGAGTACAATGAAGAATCCTACAAAAGAAACGGTTTGGCGAATCACTCCATTTTTAAATCCAATAATTCCCCCCATGAGTAATAATAAAATAATAATGACATCTATGATATTCACTTTACCACCTCTCTTTTATTATATTACAAAGATGGAAAAAATAAAAGTTTGTTTTCAAAGAAAAGTGTGATAAAATGAATTTGGTGATGTTATGACGATTACATTAAAGATCAGTGAGAATACAAAAGAAAAAATGATCGAATATTTTCAGGATAAAAAAAGAGTAAAAACTCCACCCTATGCGGTATTTCAAGCAGATGAAGCAGATACAGTAGTCACTCTATATGAGTCGGGAAAAGTGGTATTCCAAGGAATTAGTGCTGATATTGATGCTGCTCTTTGGAAACAGATGGAACAGAACTTAAACCCTGGAAAAAAAGTAGAAGAAACAAATAGTGAAAATAAAAAAGAAAATAAAAAGAAAGACGATTATGAAACACAAAAACTGGTTGCGAAATTATACGACAAAAGAACAATTGGTAGTGATGAAGTAGGAACAGGAGATTACTTTGGACCAATCGTTGTTACCGCAAGTTATGTAACCAAAGAGGACATTCCCTACCTAGAAGAACTAGGAGTAAAAGATAGTAAAAAAATGAGTGATGAAAAGATCTTAGAAATTGTTCCAAAAATCATTCAGAAGATCTCTTATTCTAGTGTTGTATTAAATAATCATGATTATAATGAACGATATGATGCAAATATGAATATGAATAAAATGAAAGCATTATTACACAATCGTGTTTTATATCAAGAATTACAAAAAGTAAAAAAAGAAGAAAAAGAAGTCGATGCTGTGATTGTCGATCAATTTGCGAACCCGTATGTTTATTACCACTATCTCAAAGGATTAGACCATGTTGTAAGAAAAATTACATTCTTTACCAAAGCAGAAGATAAATTCTTAAGTGTTGCTTGTTCTTCTTTGATTAGTCGTTATATCTTCTTAAAAGAATTTCACAAGCTAGAAGAACAATTACAGATGAAATTACCAAAAGGAGCTTCTCAGATGGTAGATGAAACAGCGAAAAAGATTGTCGAACAATATGGATTTGAAAAATTAAAAGAAGTAGCAAAACTCAATTTTAAAAATACAGAAAAAATAAAAGAACAATAAGAAATTCCCATGTGGAATTTTTTCTTTTCTCTCCCCTCTTTTTCAAGTAAGTTATGTAAAACATCCTAACTGATAAAGGTATCTAATCCTATGTATTCCATATAAATATTCGTAATTATAACTAGTTACAATTCCAAAGAAAATCATGCATGATAAAATGTATTTTTTTCAATCAGGCACGAAATCATTGAGTAAAAAATATCTCATTTTTCTCCCATCTATCTTTACATTCCATTCTGATTTTTTTATAATAAAAGGACAGATGGATAGAAAGAAGTGAACAACATGAATCGAAACAAATTGATGAGAAATATATCCAAATTATTACTAGCGAGTGGAATTACTTTATGTAGTGGTTGTCACGAAGGAGAAGCAATTCTCCATTCTGGTGTTTCTAAAAATTGGTATCAAGATTATACTTATGATGCGATTGAATTAAAAAATATTCAAA
>CALVJU010000075.1 GCA_944332375.1 uncultured Bacilli bacterium | reverse complement strand
TTAATCCTTTTTTAGAAATAATAAAGGCATATTTAGATAGAAATTTAGACAGATTTCTAATTGGTAAAACTTTTATTAGTAAAACAGATTTAGAGTATCAAGTTTTAGTAAATATGTGTTCATATCCAATAGAAGAATTATTTCAAGGAGATATACAATTATTAAGAAAAATTAATAAGGGAATAGAAAATAGAAATAACGATGGATTGCAAAGTCTTATCAAAGAAATGATTGATGGAAAAGTTATTTTTAATTCGTCATTAGTAGATGGTGAAATACAAAATCAGATAAATAGACTAAATAATTTATATGAATCTATTTCGACAAAGCAGATAATGGTACAATTAAATAGTTCTGATAATAGACATGCTATATCTTTAAAAGATATAGTCTATAGAAAAGTTGATAAAAATATTAGCGAGTTTATAGCAAGAAATTGCCATTATCTACATACTCCAAGAAAAGATGAATTTATTTCATATGGTGCATTTGTTAAAGGTGAGCCACTACCAATTGCTTGGGTATCTTTCTCAAAGCAAGATAGAGAGTATAAGAAACAATTATTGTATTATTTAGGGATAGAACCACAAAATACGCTAGAAATGACTAGAGCCTGGTGCTCAAATTCGGCACCACAAAATATAATGAGCTCTTTATTTCAACATTCAATAGATTATGCAAATAAAGAATGGAAAAAACTAAAAAAAGATGGAAAAGTAAATAAAGACTTACAGGCAATTACCACAACAATAAATTCAAATTTAGGATTTAAAGCATCTTCTTTTTTAGGATGTAATTTTGTTCCTTTTGCTTTAAGACCTGCTAGGTTTACATATGGGAAAAAAGAAAATTCTATGGAATATATGACAAGAAGAGAAATTGAAAGTAATGGGCTTGAATATTATGAAAATCAATTTAATATACTGCCACTAAATGAAATAATATTATGTTTAGATAAGCGAAAACAAGAACAAATATTAAAAGGAAAGATTTATGTTATGGATAAGTCAAATTATGATAAAATATTGAGTGAAGGAGAAAAAGATGGAAAAGATATTGATAGCAACGAAGAACAAAGATAAATTTGAAATAGTAAAAAGAATATTAGATTCAATTCATGGCAAAGATTATGAATATTATAGTTTATATGATATTAAAGATTTATATGAAAATGACAAAGAAAGTGGAACTGTTCAAGAGAGGGCTTATAATAAAGCAAAAGAAATATTTTTAAATATAAAAAATAATGACTTTAAATATATAATAGGTATAGATGACGGAATAAAAATGAAAGGTATAATTAGAGAAAATGTTAAAGATTATATAGAAGATATAATTAATAATAAATATTTAAAAGAAGGAGAGCAAGTAGAGATTGTAAGGTCTTATTGTTTTATGAGTCAAAATGGCAATAGCAATATAGTAACAACTCAAATACCATTCATATATCATAAATTAAATAAAAGAATAGAAATAAAAGAAAATAGTTATCCTTTAAGCAATGTACTAATTCCACTAAATTCATGCAAGACTGTAGCAGAAATGAACAAAGAAGAAAATAATTTATATTATTTAAAATATTCAGAGCAAGAAATAAAAGAGGTATTTAAATGATAAATAGTGATGAAGATGTTAAAAATATTATAGAAAAAGAAAGAGATTTTTTTAATAAAAGCAAAGATGCTAAAAAAATATTAACTATAATTTTAAGATTATGTGAAAAGTATTCCTTCGTAAAAAATCAGACATATCCTAGACCTTCCCATCCATTGGAAGAAAAAAGAAAAGATCCATATTACACTTTGATTGCAATAATTTTATCGTTAAGAACTACATTAGAAAATGAAACTAGAGCAGTACAAAATTTTATGAATAGATATAAATCAATAGAAGATGTTTTAAATTCAAATGAAAGTGAATTAGCAGAAGTTATAAAGATAGCAGGTATGCCTCAAAAAAAGGCAAATACAATAATCAAGTTATCACAATATATACAACAATATTATAATGGTGATATATGGAACGCCAAGACTGATTCAGTACAAGAAACTAGAGAAAGATTATTAAATATGCCTGGAGTGGGTGAAAAAAGTGCAGATTGTATGTTAGAATTGGGTTTTGATATGCCTAGTATGGTAGTAGATATAAATGTTTTTAGAACTGCATCAAGAATTTTTGGAGAGAAATGGGCAAATAATCCAGACTTCTCTAACAAGAAACAAATAAAATCAATAAAAGATAGATTGGAGAATAGTTTGCCAAGAGATTATTTAACCTATCAAATTGCACACACGATGATTTTATTACAAGGAAAGCATATTTGTAAATCTAAATGCAAATGCGAGAATTGTTTTATTACTGATTGTTGCGATTTTTATAGAGAGAAAAATAAAGAAGAAAAACAAGAAGAATTAGAATTATAAAAAATAATAATATAATAAATAGTAAATCTTAAACTATGAAAGATGATTAAAAATAAGAACTATGCAGGTAGTCTAAAAACTACCTGTAATTTAGAATAATAATCATCCCTACAATTACAATTAGTCTAAATAAAATATTTGAGCATTTACTTGGATATTTAATGAAAATAATTTAAAATTCCTTTTATATTCGCTTGTTTTTTATTGTAAATTATTGTACTATAATAGCAATCTTTCGCTTGAAAAGGCCAGTCTTTTTCTCAAAGGCGGAAATGGGTGTCTATATATGACCATCGGAGATGCACTTCTTTGTTTAGTTGATAAACTGTTAGATGAAAGAGAAAAAGTTGTGAGACTTGAACTTTCTAACCAAAGTCAACAAAATACTGAAGAGCAAACAAGCAAAGACTAATGTAGACATTACATAATAGTCGACAGAGTAGATAGTTGCAGTCTGCTCTGTTTTTTTTAACACAAAAAAAGTATGTGCAGTTGCATTACACATACATCTATATTGGACCATAGGAGACAAACACATTTATTCTGTAATTAAATAATAACATATTATTAGTGCTTTGTCAAATTAATTT
>CALVJU010000074.1 GCA_944332375.1 uncultured Bacilli bacterium | reverse complement strand
TTTGCTTCTCCCCCTTCATATACACAGACACAACTATTTGTTGTACCTAAATCAATTCCTATTGTTTTACTCATATATAATCACCTTTCCTTTATTCACTTACTTTTACCATACTAGGACGAAGTACTTTGTCCTTGTACATATAACCTTTTTGTAATACTTCGATGACAATACCAGGTTCCACTCCATCTCTAGGTTCTGTTAAAACTGCTTGATGGAAGTTGGCATCAAATTCTTTTCCCATAGCCTCAATTTCTTTGACTTCATACTTTTCTAAGATATTTACAAAATTACAGTAAATCATCTTAAAGCCAGCTAAGAACTTTGATACTTCATCTTCTAGATTATCATCATCCATATCAATTGCTCGTTCAAAAGAATCGACAATTGGAAGAATTTCTTTGATAAGATCTTCACTCGCATATTTCATCATACGCGCTACTTCATCATCTTTTCTTTTACGATAGTTAATCGCTTCTGCTTTTTCTCGCATTGCTTTCTCTTCTGCTTCTTTTAAAGAGACTTCTAATTTCTTCATTCTCTCTTCTAAATCATGAACAATTTTTTTCTCTTTACCAGGTTTATCATGATGACAATGATGTTTTTCATGTTTTTTTGGATGTTCATGATGGTCATGATGATGTTCCTCATGAGGATGTTTATGTTCCTCGTGATGGTCGTGATGTTTCTCATGATGTTCTTCTGGTTTTTCATGTTCATGATGAGGTTTTGGCTCTTCATGATGAGGATGTTTTTCTTCCTCTTTTATTTCTTTTGTTTCTTCATTCACTCAAAATCACTCTCCTATATGTTTTTTAATAAAATCTAATAACCCAATGACACGATCGTATTCCATACGTTTTGGGCCAATTAGAGCAATGGTTCCTTCTACTCCATCATCTGTTTCATAATTGGTTTTAATAATGGTCACATTTTGATCGAAATCATTTTCACTACCTATATAAATATTGATTCCATCTTCCTCATTTTTTTCAATATTTTGAATCAAATCTTTATCTTCAAACTTCGATAGAATTTCACGAATCTTTTCGGTATCATCGGAAAATTCTGGAAGGGAAATAAATTTACTAGCTCCTGCCATCTGCATTTTAGATTCTTGGGCGAAATCTGAAAATGCTTGATAGAAGGCATTATATAAAGCTTCATGTTGGGTAACATATTTACCAATGATTGGTTTTACTTCAAACTCTAGTTTGGCAGATACTTCATCAATTGGTGTACCAACAATTAATTTATTGATTAATTCGACTGTTTTTGTTACTTCTTCTTTTGAGATTGTTTCTGGAAGAATCATTGTCTTATGTTCTACATGGCCTTTATCTGTAATTACAATAGCAAGTAATTTTGTTGGCTCTAGTGGAACAACCTCTACTTTACTAACACGATTATCTTTTGAAGATTTACCAAGTACGATTGCCGTATAATTTGTTAACTCTGATACGATCTCCATAGATTGTTTAATCGCATCACTTAAGACTAGAGAATGATTTTTAAATATTTGTTGTAGTTTTAATACATCATCACCAGTTAATTCTTTTGGTTTCATAATATGATCTACATAATGGCGATATCCTTTCTCAGAAGGAATACGACCACTTGATGTATGTGTTTTCTCTAATAGTCCTAATTCTTCTAAATAACCCATTTCATTACGGATTGTTGCGCTAGAACAATTCAAACTCTTACAAAGAGATTTTGATGAAATTGGTTTTGCTGTTTTAATATAATCTTCCACAATTAATTTTAATAATTGAGATTGTCTTGATGTTAACACTTCATCACCTTCTTCAGCATATTCTATGCTTGTTTTCTCATTTTAGCACTCTTCTACCCAAGTGCTATAACAAGTATAGCACCCTCCTTTAGCAATGTCAATAGATGAGTGCTAAAAAATAGAATTTCTTTGTTCATTGTACATCGGTATGAAAACAAAAAAGAATTTACCAAAATAATAGAAAAAAATATCAACACGATTTGCATTGATATTTCACTTCAGAAGTTGCTTCATACTCTTTTTCTCTGTATTCTCTTCAAAATGATCAGGATCTGATAAATAAGCATTCATTAGACATGACATCACATCTGGATTATTCGTAATCACATGGGGCATCAGATTCCATTTTTGGGACTGTTTTACACATTCTAAAAACTGTTGATATCGATCTAGTGTCCACACATATAACTCGCGATTTTGATGGTGATATTGAATACACTGTTCCAACAATTCTGGTTGCTTTTTCAACAGAGAAAAGGAAATAGAAACAAAATCAAATGGAGCATCTATATTTTGAATTGTTTTTTTATTTACTAATGTCCCTACTTCAATTTGACGATCTAATTTTTCTTTTAAAAATAATCCAATCTCTCGATCATATCCTTTGATTTTGATCTGCTTCTTTTGATATGGAAGAACTGTTTCTAATATCACTTTCTGATAAGTCTTTCTCGCATCGTATTCTTCATTACATCCCTTATACTCTACGATTAATTCATGATCTTGAGGTAATTGTTCCAAAGCTTCTTTTAAAGTCAGAAACGTCCCTCTTTTCTCTTTTAATATTCTTAATAATTCTAAGTTATATAAATCATGAATTCCATCGTTAGAAAAACGATTTTCTAAATATTGTAAATACCAATCAATACGATGAGGTCTTACTTCTAACTCTTTCAATTCCTGATAAGTATGATTCCGAATCAACTTGAATTGATTTCCAGAACGAAAGGCATCCACATCATGTACAACAACCAAAACATGATCTTTTGTCATACGAATATCTAATTCTGTTCCATCACAAGTATTTCGATGATAACTATCTATAATTGCTTCATAACTATTTTCTGGAAATAGATAGTCACCACCTTTATGGGCTATGATTTTGCTCATATCGTCACCTTCTTAGGGACTATCATATAGAAATTAACTTAGAAAGTCAAATCGAAAAAAAATAGTAGCAAATATTTACTACTATTTTTAAGAAGCTTGTTCTTCTATTATATAACGCTTCATAAACTTCACTAATTCTACTACAACAAGTGGTGAAATTGCAAGCATAATGACGAATGCCCATTCACTTAGATTTAGTTCTTCTAATGAGAAGAAATGAGCAATCGGTGGAATACATGTAATTGGAACTAATAAGAGTGCTGAAAGTAACATTGCTCCATATAAATATTTATTTTTAGCATGCTTCTTTGAAAAGACAGAAATCGTATTGGAATGTTGGTTTAAAGAATGAACAATTTGTGATAAACAAAGTACTAAGAATGTCATCGTAATCGCTTGTCCATAATCTACTTGAATTCCAATCATATATGCAAGTAATGAGATAAATGATAAATACATACCATGGAATATAATTCTTTTTACCATTCCTTTTTCAAAGAGACTACCACTTTTAATTGGTTTATGTGTCATTGTTCTTTCATCTTCTGGATCTACACCTAAAGCAAGGGCTGGAAGTGTATCTGTAATTAGATTGACAAATAAAATATGAATCGCAAGAATTGGTGTTTCTAAATTCATAACCATTGCCAAGAAAATAATTAACACCTCTGAAATATTACCAGCAAGTAAAAACTGAATTACTTTTTGAATATTAAAATATACTCTTCTACCTTCACGTATTGCATGTTCAATTGTTGTAAAGTTATCATCCAAAAGAATCATATCAGCGGCTTGTTTTGCGACATCCGTTCCTTGAATTCCCATCGCAACACCAATATCAGCGGCTTTTAACGCAGGAGAATCATTGACTCCATCTCCCGTCATCGCAACAACTTCTTTATTCTTTTGTAGTGCTTTGACAATACGAAGCTTATCTTCTGGAGTCACACGGGCAAAGACACTGATCTGATTGATCTTCTTTTCTAACTCTTCATCTTTCATACGATGTAACTCTTCTCCTGTTACAACAAGTTCTTTTTCTTTTAAAATTCCTAAATCTCTAGCAATCGCACTCGCAGTTAATTTATGATCTCCTGTAATCATAATGACACGAATACCAGCTTGATGACAAGTTTTAATTGCTTTCTTCACTTCTTTCTTTGGTGGGTCAATCATTCCACTCATTCCTAAGAAGGTAAGATGCATTTCCATGTCTTCTGTTTCTGATTTTGGTAATTCTTTTATTTTCCTTTTCGCATATCCTAAAAGTCTCAATGCTTGATTCGATAATGTTTCACACATTTGGATAATCTTTTCTTTGTCTTCATAAGTCATTGGAACTTCTTTTCCATCTTTGAATACATGGGTACAAAGTTCTATCATTTCTTCTACTGCACCCTTGGTATAGCAAACATAATCATTCTTTTCTTTTATAACAACTGTCATACGTTTACGGATAGAATCAAATGGTTGCTCGTGTAAGATAGGATACTCTTTTTTGATCTTTTTCACATCAAACTTTTGTTTTTTCGCAAACTCCAATAGTGCTCCCTCTGTGGGATCTCCAA